>CAYTRB010000032.1:0-26604 GCA_964440215.1 uncultured Methylocapsa sp. | reverse complement strand
CGAGGCCTTCGGTGCCGCCATATTCGTCGATCACGAGTGCCATATGGGTTCTCGTTGCTTGCATTTTCACAAGAAGGTCGAGAACCGGCATGGATGCGGGTACGAAGAGGACCGGGCGTAGAATATCGGCCTGCGATAAAGCTGCGTCCAATGCGCCTTGCGCTATGCGGTAACGTGCCTCCGCTTCGCCTACAGACTCCTCAGCCGACAGGTTGGTTGTGCTATGCGGCGGGTCCGGCGGCTTCGCCGTGGCGGCCAGATAGCCGACGAAATCGCGGATATGCACCATGCCGCGCGGATCATCGAGCGTGTCACCATGCACGGGCAGACGCGAATGACCGGCGTCGCGAAAGACCGTTAGCACATCGGCAAGCTTGGTTTGCAGCGACACAGCGATGATGTCGGCGCGGGTAACCATGACATCGCCGACACGCACTTCATGCAAAGCGAGAACGTTTTTCAACAAAGCCCGCTCTTGCGACGACACATCGTCCTCAGTCGAAGTATCGGCGAGCACTTCCTCTATGTCGTCGCGGATCGAAGCCCCGCCGATCCCAAACAAGGCGCGTAAGCGGTCGAATAAGCTTGGCTTCACACCAGAAGCAGGTTTGCCGGCACCGGCCTCGCCCGCTGTCGAGACGTCATGTTCACTCATTGGCGCCGGCCGCTTCCTCGATCAACGAGGCCCCGTACGGATCGGCAATCCCGAGCCTGGCGAGACTGGCGCGTTCGAGCGCCTCCATCACTTCGGCTTCGGCCGCTTCCTCATGGTCATGGCCGATGAGATGCAAGAATCCATGCACCAAAAGATGAGCGACGTGATCGCGCAACAATTTTCCTGCTTCGGAGGCTTCCCTCGAGGCGGTCTCGAAGGCCACCACGATGTCGCCAAGGAGAGGGGCCGAGGCCGGATTGCCTCCAGAAGGAAATGAAAGCACATTGGTTGGTTGATCATGGCCGCGCCATTTGCGGTTGAGCGCACGGATGAAGGCGTCGCCGCAGAGAACAACGCTGATCTCGGCGTTGGCGGCGAGCGCGATGCGGCTTTCCCTCGCTGCTGCCAGAATTGCCGTTTGAGCAAGTTCTGAAGAGGCTTCGAGGGAAGCCCAATCCCCGGCTTCGATCACAACTTCGATCACAAGACTGACCTCTTGGACCTCTTGGACCTCTTGGCTCATTTCCGAGCCTCCGGGCTTGAAACTTTCCGCGCCGACGCTTCATAGGCGCCAACGATACGCCGCACGAGCTCGTGGCGGACGACATCACCTTCCTTGAAGACGACGTGGCCTATTCCCTCGAGTCCCGAGAGAAGATTGATGGCTTCGCTGAGCCCGGACTTCTGGCCGGGCGGAAGATCGGTTTGCGATGGATCCCCGGTTACGATCATGCGCGATCCTTCGCCGAGGCGGGTTAAAAACATTTTCATTTGCATCGACGTCGCATTTTGCGCCTCGTCGAGCAGCACGCAGGCATTGCTCAAGGTGCGGCCGCGCATGAACGCGAGCGGAGCGACCTCGATCATGCCCGTTTGCATGCCGCGTTCGAGCATGCGGGCATCCATGAAATCGGCGAGGGCGTCGTAGATAGGCCGCAAATAGGGATCGACCTTATCGCGCATATCGCCTGGCAAAAAACCAAGCCTCTCGCCTGCTTCCAGCGCGGGCCGCGACAGGATTATACGCTCGACCGCCCCTTGTTCCAGCAAAAGAACCGCGAAGCCGACGGCGAGCCAAGTCTTGCCGGTGCCGGCCGGGCCCTCGGCAAAAACCAGCTCGTGGCGTTTCATTGTGCGCAGATAGTGGTCCTGCGCGGTATTGCGCGCGCGGACGGTACCGCGCCGGCGGGTGCCGATTTGCTCGAAAACGGCGCGCGCGCCCTCGTCTTCCTTCGGAAACAAAGTGCCTTGCATCGCGCCTTCCTCGATCGCACCATCGACATCGCCGAGGCTTACCGGCTGGCCGAGCTCAACCCTGGCATAGAGATTTTCCAAAACCAGCCGCGCATGTTCGCACGCTTCCATTGTGCCTTTGATCGTCACATGATTGCCGTTCGCATTGGCGGTCACGCCCAATCTGCGTTCGAGCTTCGCAAGGTTTTGATCATATTGCCCGAAGACGAGCGAGGCATGGCGATTATCGTCGAACGCCAAGGTGATCTCAGCGGCACCATTTTCGGCCGGTGGACGTCTGAATTCCTGCTGCGCGAACGGCGCTGAACGATCCGATGGTTTCAACGAAGCGCCTCATGCGCGGGCCGGTCCGGCAAAAGCCGTCCAAACAGCGAATTGCTGCCGGAAGCAATGATTTCGACACGTGCGACGTCACCAATGCGATCGAGGCTGCCTTCCATCTGAACCGGTTGGAGATAGGGCGACTTGCCGGCGATCTGGCCTTGGTGGCGGCCAGGTTTCTCGACGAGCACATCGAGCGCGCGCCCTATCATTTTGCGATTGAACGCGCGCCGTTGCCGGTCGAGGACGGTCTGTAGCCGCAAGAGCCGTTCCGATTTCACGGATTCGGCGATCTGGTTTTGCTGCTCCGCCGCGGGGGTGCCAGGGCGGGCCGAATATTTGAACGAGAATGCGTTCGCGAATTCGATCTTTTCGATCAAATCCAAGGTTGCCTCGAAATCCGCTTCCGTTTCGCCAGGAAAGCCGACAATGAAATCGGAGGACAAGGCGATGTCCGGCCGCGCGGCCCGGATCTCGGCGACACACGCGATATAATCGGAGCGCTTGTGCCTGCGGTTCATCGCGGCGAGAATGTTGTCCGAACCCGATTGCACCGGCAGATGCAAAAATGGCATCAGACATGGTTGATCGCGATGCGCCTTGATGAGCGTTGCGTCCATGTCGCCAGGATGACTTGTCGTGTAGCGGATGCGGGCGAGGCCTGGCACTTCGGCGAGACGGGCGATGAGGCCAGCGAGCGAAGCCGTGGTGCCGTCCCTTGTTTGACCATGATAGGCATTGACGTTTTGGCCAAGCAGACTCACCTCGCGGACACCTCCGGCGGCGAGCCTTTCGACTTCGGCGGCAATGCTTTCAACCGGACGTGAGACTTCGGCGCCCCTCGTATAAGGCACCACGCAGAACGTGCAGAATTTATCGCACCCTTCCTGCACCGTCACGAAGGCGGAGACCCCGCGTTTGCGGATTTCGGTGAGGCCAGGCGCGGCAAGACGATCGAACTTGCTTTCGGCCGGAAAATTCGTGTCAAGAACCGCGCGGGAGGTTTTGGCGCGCTGCAAAAGCTCTGGCAGGCGATGATAGCTTTGCGGTCCGACAACGATATCAACCGCCTTTTGACGCTTGAAAATTTCCTCCCCCTCAGCCTGCGCGACACAGCCAGCGACCACGATCTTGGTCTCCCGCCCAGACTCGGCACGCGCGGCCTTGAGGGCACGCAGCTTGCCTAATTCGGAGAAAACCTTCTCGGCGGCGCGCTCCCTGATGTGGCACGTGTTCAAGACAATAAGGTCGGCTTCTTCCAAAACCGTGGTCTCGGCATAGCCTTCTAGAGCGAGAATATCGGCCATCTTCCGCGCATCATAGACATTCATCTGACAGCCGTAAGACTTCACGAACAGCCGGCGGGGGGATTTTGTCGGGCCTGAACCGGGCTCCCCCGAAACCTCCCCGGCAGCACGCGCTTGATCTAATCCGGACATCGTCTCCCGTGGTCCACGAGGCGCTCGCCTCTCATGTTTGCTCGAATATCTCGGCCCAATTCGGCTTCTTCGAAAACCTTAAGCTCGTCCAAAAGCCAGGTTTGTCCAAAGACACAAACCTCAAGAACGATTCTCCGGCAAGCGACATATTATAGCAGGTCGCGCCGCATAACGAGAGCCGCCGCCAATTCGGCGCCAGCCGTGCGATAATAGGCTTTGCGCTCCCCGACCTGCTCGAAACCGAAATTCTCGTACAGGGCGCGAGCCGCGGTATTTTCGGCATCGACTTCGAGAAACAAACGGCTGACCCGGATAGCGGCGAGCCCATACAAGTGAGGCTTCAGAAGGCTGGTGGCGATCCCGCGGCGGCGCCACTCCGGCGCGACGGCAATCGTCAGGATTTCCGCTTCGTCGGCCGCGATGCGGGACAGGATGAAGCCCGCCAAATGTTCCTCTTTGGCTTCGATCGCGCCGTCGGCGAAAGTCCCCGGCGCGACAAATAGCTGTTCAAAATCCGCCTCCTGCCAGGGATAGGCGAAGCTCGACGCGTGGATGGCGGCGCATTCCGCGCTTCGCTCGGCGCCGATCGGGCGGATGAATGGCGAAGCTTTGGCCGGCCAATTGATCATTGGGAATCACGATGGTGCCGGTTGAGATTGCGCGTCCTCTGGCAGATTGGAGCCGGGCGCTTTCAAATACAGCGGCCGCGGCGGCGCCAGGGCCGGATCGGCAAGAAGCCCGAGCTTGGCCACAAAAACAATGTCCAATCCCGCATTTTCGCAAACGATCTCGATCTTCGTTCCGGCCGCCGAAGCCGCGCTCGCAAGTAGCGCCGCACCCGATCCCGCTAATCGCACCGGACCCGCTCCCAGCGAGCGCACGGCCTCGCGAGGCGGCAGGACCCGGGGCGCCGAGGTGGCCCGCCCATATGGCCCAAAAGAGGCGAAGTATACATTGCCCCGCCGCGCGTCGATCGCGACGGCGACAAGGCCTGGCTTCTGCTCCAAAATCAAGGGCGCGGCGAGGGCCGCCATGGTCGAGACCCCGATGACCGGAACCTTACAAGCAAGACCGATCGCCCGCGCGGCCGCGATCCCGACGCGCAGCCCGGTGAAAGAGCCAGGCCCGACAGTCACCGCCACCCGGTCGAGCGACGCAAAGCCGCCCTCGACCCGCGCCATGACCCGCTCGATCAATGGCAACAGCGCCTCGGCATGGCCCCGTTCCATGGCTATTGTCTCAATCGATTCCGGGCTTTCGGCGCCCTCGTCAAGGACGCAGGCTGAAATCGCCGGAAGCGCGGTGTCGATCGCCAAGATCCTCATGCGGCAAAACTCAAGTCATGTGGAATGTCCGGCCGAAACCACCGATCGGTGCGGAGCCGCCCGTTTGAATTAAATTTGTTCGACCGCTTGGACATCTGGAACATAATGTTTGAGCAAATTCTGAATTCCGTGACGGAGCGTCGCGGTCGACGAAGGACAGCCGGAACACGCCCCCTTCATGGCAAGATAAACGGTGCCATCACGAAAACCACGAAATTTAATATCGCCGCCATCGTTGGCGACCGCCGGACGGATATGCGATTCTAAAAGTTTTTTGATCGTCGCCACCGTATCGGCGTCACCCTCGGCGAAGAATTCTTCATTGTCTCCTTGGCTGTCTCCCTGCTCCGGCAGACCAATTTCACCATTCAGCAACGGCTCGCCCGAAAGAAAATGCTCCATGATAGCACCGAGGACAACGGGCTTAAGCTCCGGCCAATCGCCGCCCGATTTCGTGACCGAAATGAAGTCGGAGCCAAAAAATACGCCGGAGATGCCGTCGATCGCAAACAGGGCCTGCGCGAGGGGCGACTGCCGGGCGCCCTCCTCACTTCTTATGTCCAACGTTCCCAGCGTCATAACGGGGCGGCCGGGCAGAAATTTCAGGGTGGCGGGATTGGGGGTAACTTCAGTCTCGATGAACATGGAATTCTCCAAAACCTCCGGTTCAAGGCCGAAGCTGGATAGTGGTGTCAGAATTATTCTAAGATATGATAGTGATACCGCCAAGAGGAAAGCGATGCCGGAACCCTTCGATTGTCCAATCGGCGACCGCTGGAAGCGGTTTTCGGTTGCCGATCCCGTGAAAATGCCGCCCCTTGGAAATTCCGTTAGTTTCTATGTAATTGATTGCACATGAGTTTTGCCGCGATCCTGCGGGCGGAACGGGTTCCTGCCGCCGCCGATAGAGCGCCAAACTCGAAAAAGAGCCAGCTAACGCTAACCCGCCATCTAGCGGGGAACCAGCTCCGCCAAACAATCGTTTAGCTAACTAGGCGGCGCCGGATGGTTGCGGGAGGAAGCAGAGGCCGCCGGCGGGAAGGCGGCCGACTCCGGTGAACGTGCCAGCTAGGGCAAACAGCGGAACCAGATGTTTTTTCAACACATCACCTCCGTCGCGGCTTATGGAACCACAAAATCGCGAGGGTGGTTGCGCGAGAGCGTGTGGCGCAGTGTTTTTTTGAAAGCAATGGGCGAAAATAACGGGCGGGTATCATGGCTCAACTAGCTGAGGTAGGCCGGCATCTCATCGCCGCGGCGATGGCCGCTCCCTATCTCGAGCGTGAGGAAGAACGGGCACTCGCCTTGCGCTGGAAAAATCAATCCGACGTAAAGGCCCTGCACGCGCTCGCGCAAGCCCATATGCGTCTCGTCATCGCGATAGCGGTGCGATTTCGCCACTACGGCTTGTCTCTCGCCGACCTGATCCAGGAGGGTCATATCGGGCTCTTGGAAGCTGCTGCGCGTTTCGAACCGGAGCGCGACGTGCGCTTTTCGACCTATGCGACGTGGTGGATTCGTGCCGCCATGCAGAATTATGTCCTTCATAATTGGTCGATTGTTCGTGGCGGCACGAGTTCGGCGCAGAAGGCCCTGTTTTTCAATCTCCGCAGGATGCGCGCAAAACTGGCGCAAGGAGGCGATTTGCCCGCCGGGGAGGATGTTTTCACGCATATCGCAACGGCGCTGGGCGTGTCACGCTCGGATGTCGAATTCATGGACGCGCGCCTATCGGGCCCAGATATGTCTTTAAATACACCGCTGGGAGATAGCGAAAGCTCTACGGGAATGGAACGGATAGTCATGCTCGTCGATGATAAGCCGCGCCCCGACGAGGCGGTGGGTCTTGCCCTCGACACCGATCGGCGGACGGCGTGGCTGAACGAGGCCTTGACCGCACTTTCCGAGCGCGAACGCCGGATTGTCCGCGAACGCCGACTCGCTGAGGAAGCGGCGACGCTCGAGGCATTGGGCGATCGCCTCGGCATATCCAAGGAACGAGTCCGTCAGATCGAGAGCCGGGCCATGGAAAAACTGCGCGCGGCGCTCACCAAACGCCATATGGAAAACGCCGCGGAAGTTATGATTTGACGTGCAGCGCTTCGCGCGAGCGGATTCCCAGGCGATAATTTCTGAAAATGCCTCAGGAAAACCAGTTTTCCCCAAGACTTTCTACTGCTTCCGCGGCTCGCCGCCGGAGAATCAGCCAAACAGCAAAGAAGTGGCTTAAGTTATGGAGGCGAATCAGAGATTGGTGGCGATCGACGAACGGCCCGGCGTTGGTTCATGCAGCCCGGGCCACCTTCAATCCAGGGCCAGATGGCGGCCAGCCGCTTGACGGAGCGCGATGGTTGGGGTTCCGTGATATCAAGCTCGTTCCAGTCATGCGAGCCGGAGGCTGTGTTGCGCGCAAGTGCTCGCACTAAAATCATATGGAGATAAACGGGATGACAAATACAGGTAAAAAGCCGCAAGCCACACCCGCCAAGGCCGCACCAGCGGCAGGCAAGACCTCGAAAGCGCCCGAAGCAAAAAAGGCCAAGCCCGTTGCAAGCGCCTTCGCCAAGCCTTTGCAGCCATCGAAGGAACTCGCTGCGGTGGTCGGATCCGATCCTTTGCCGCGTACCGAGGTGGTGAGCAAAGTGTGGCACTACATTAAGAAACACAAGCTGCAAAACGAAGCCAATAAGCGAGAAATTCTTGCCGATGACAAGCTGGCCGCGGTGTTTGGCAAAAGCAAAGTGACCATGTTCGAGATGAACAAGTTCCTCGCCCAGCATCTCAAGTGAGGGACGTTGTATCCATGTGATGAACGGCATGCGGGATCGGCAGAGATTTGAATAGGACTCGCAGGCGCCAAGCGGGTTGCGGTTTTTCATAGGGACTTGATCGTCACGAGGAGCTCCTGCGTGAGCGGGTGTACGATTTGGCAGGCGCCGGAGTGGGTCCTGGATTGGCGGCGCCGCCAATTATCTTTTAGATTTGGCCGGTACGATGAAACGGGTCGTCCCGAACGGCACTGTTGAGAGTTGACCTTCAACCGTCGTAACGGCGCCGCGATTGGATCCGGACCGTTGCCCTCATGCCGGGCTCGAGCAGCAGATCTGGGTTGGACGCACTGATGACGACATCATAGTGTGTTGCGCGCTCATGCGTCGGCTGCGATTGCCCGATCTGGGTCACCACTCCGTCGAAAGGACGATTCGGCAGGGACTCGACCGTGAAGGTCGCTTCGTCCCCGTACTCGACTTCACCGATGTCATTCTCCAGGACTTCGGCATCGATATGAATCACAGCGAGATCAGCAGCGATGACGAAGAGGGTCGACGCCTCCGATCCTCCTGCGATCGCCTGGCCCATATTAACGTTGCGTGAGAGCACCACTCCGTCTATCGGCGAAACAACATCGATAGAGTCGAGGTTGATCTCGGCCGCACGGAGCGCCGCTTGGAGCTGGCCAACTGCCGCCTCTTGAAATTTCGTCCGCGCCTGCACCATTTCATAGGTCTTGGACAACTTTTCGATCGCCGTGTGCGAAATGGCCCGACGCTCCGCCCGCGCCTCATGGTGCTCAAAGGCCGCTTTGGCTTGGGCGAGATCCGCTTTATCCTTTGCCAACCGAGCCTCGGCTTCCGCAAGATCGGATTTGTTCCGATCGACCATGATTTGATAAGGGCGGGAATCGATTTTCGCGCAGACCTGGCCCGCCTTCACATTCATCTTGACGTCGCATTCAAGCGCCTGGATCACGCCGGACACGCGTGCGACGACCGGCGCTGTCGCCGCGGGACCGACGATACCGGTAGCGGACACAGCGCGGACTGCGGAACCAGGTTCGACCTTACGCGTGACATATTGCGCCGTTGTGCTCCGACGGATGGACCAGGCGAGCCAACCGCCGCCGAGAGCGAGAACGGCGAGAGCGGTGGCCACCATTCGCCAACGCCTCCGCAGAATAGTCGAAGCCGCGTCTGTTTTGGTTTGGTCTCCGAATAGGAGAGCGCGTAATTCTTCTGTCCCGATAACCCGGTCGAGTTCTCTGAAAGCAAAGAACGGCATCAACACGACGAACATGATGAGTCCGATCCCGACAATGGCCTCCAGTTTACCACCGCCAATGTTGGAGACACTTTGAGAAAGCGTTTTGCCCCGCAAGACACCAATCAAGGTTTCCTCGATGATATGGAAACAAACGAGGAGAACGGCAAAAGCAGCGGACTTGAATAGGATTGGAAAAATGAGCGGCTTATTCTTTAAATTGTCCCCAACATGAAGATATTCACCAAGCAGCATGACTTTGGCCAAGGCCAAGGCATTGAGAAGAGCAAACCCTTGATGATAAATGAGGGTTTGTTCATTCAAAATGAGCGCCTTATAAAAAGCAAACAAACTCAGCAGAACAAAAAGATAAAGAAATATCCAAAATAGCTTTCTTGCTTCGTCGATGGCCCGTGTTTTGAGACGATTGAGTGTTTCATTCATCATGTTCCGAACCCCACGCGCGCGCCCATATCCCTAATCCCGATTTCCCCGCAGCGAGGCACTTGGCCTAGCAGGGAGATGAATGGTTGTCTTTTGCATTTGCCCTATTACTTAATGATTGTTCACACCCTCGAAGACGTGCTTCTTGCCGGCGCATGTGACGGCAAATCATTTTCGAGAGCAAGCAACTGGCAGACATCTGAAGGCGCCGGATTCCGCAGATGCCGTAATATTCGCGACAATGATACCGTTCTTCGCATGTATTAAGAGCCAAATTGCGCTCGGGAGATGCACCATGAAGAAGGCGTTCGTCATTTCCGCCGCAACCCTCATCGCGATTGGGGCGGCGATATCCTCCTGGACCGAGGCCATTGCCGAAGATGCGCGCGGCGGCGGCGTCAATATTATTCGGCCTGCCCCTGTCCCCCCAAGTGCGGCCGTGGCAAAATCGCCTCATCGTTCCCACCACCACGGCGTCATTGGGCGCAGCATTTGTGTTAACGGCGAGCATGTGAAATGTTCGCCGCGCCGGTGAGGGATGCCAACATCGCCGCGGTCTTGCGGCTCTGGTACCTTTCATGGCATTGCCGATTGCTCATGGCAGAGTTCCGGCCGTTTGGGCAGGCTCTGGTTTCATCTTTTGGCACTCTTGGGGGCCCTGCTCTTGAAATACCGCCAGCTCGGCGCCAGTGAATTGCAGGTGCCGGTCATTTCACTCGGCTCCTGGCTGACGACTTCGGGAGGCGTCGAAAAGCGACAAGCAATCGCCTGCGTCCACAAGGCGCTCGACCTTGGAATCAATCTTTTCGACACGGCGAATGTCTATGGCCGCGGCGCCGCCGAAAGCGTGCTTGGCGAGGCGCTCGCGGGAGTTCCACGCCATTCCTATCTCATGGCGACGAAAGTCTTTGGCGCGATGAGCGACACCGACAGAGGGCTGTCCCGCGCGCAGATTGTCAAGCAGCTCGACGCTTCGCTGAAGCGGCTTGGGACGGACTATATCGATCTCTATCAATGCCACCGCTTTGACGAGGAAACTCCCCTTGAGGAAACGATGGCGGCTTTGACCGAGGCAGTTCGTCAAGGCAAGACGCGCTATGTGGGCTTCAGCGAATGGCCGCTCGACAAGATAGAGGCGGCGGCAGAAATGCCTGGCGTCGTCCATTTCGTCTCCAGTCAGCCGCAATATTCCTTGCTTTGGCCGGATCCTGAAAATGAGATTTTTCCGCGCTGCGCCGAATTGGGCATCGGCCAGATCGTCTGGTCGCCGCTCGCCCAAGGCGTGCTGACCGGCAAATATAAGCCGGATGTGCCGCCGCCGGCGGGATCGAGGGCTGACCATGAGTCCATGGGCGCGACGCTGCCGAAACGGTGGCTGCAGGCCCGCGTGTTGACGGCCGTGCAACAGGTGAAGCTGATGGCTGAAAGAGAAGCGGGCGTGAGTTTGGCCCAATTCGCTCTTGCCTGGGTATTGCGCAGGCAAGAGGTGGCGTCAGCGATCATTGGAGCAACGCGTCCCGAACAAGTGGCGGAGAATGCCGCCACCGCGGAGAAGGAAATTTCACCCGTGCTTTTCTCGAAGGCCGAGGAAATCTTGGCCCCATTTTGGTGAGTCCAGACTGTGCCACTTTATTTTATTTGTGAAGCCTCATACGCAGAACACGCTGATTTGCTTACAAAGTTCATTGTGTCCCCGGTGGCAATACATCGAGGGCGTCATCTTCCTTGAGGCACGTGCCGCTCTGCCGGAGCGTCCGGGCGAGCGCCGAGATGGCGAGGATGCGCCGGCTCGCCTCGTTCAAGGAAAGTCCTTGGCCGCGAATATTCGAGACGCAATTGCGGTTCGAGTCCCGAGTCTCGCCGGGCCTCGGATCAAAGGTGACATAGGCGCCCAAGCTGTCGCAGGCGGAAAGGCCCGGGCGCTCCCCGATGAGGACGATGGCAAGCGCCGCCCCTTGCCTTGCCGCGATCTCGTCTCCCAACGCTACCCGCGCCTGAAGTGCAACGGCTGGAGGGGCAAACACAAAATTGGGGGCCGCCAAAAGCATTTTGCACAACGGCGCCGCTTGGGCTTGCACGGCGCCAGCGGAAAGCCCGTCGGCAAGGATGATCGCGGCATCATAGGGTCCAGGCGAAAGAGCTTGCACGGAATCGCGCGCGAGGCGGCGGCCAAGATCGGGTCTCTGCAGAAAACTTGCCCGGTCGGGTGCAGCACTTCGCACGAGCACCGGGCGCCAGGCAGCGAGTTCGGCGAGGAGCGCTGCACAGTCGAGTTCTGCCCATACCGCATCGCGGGCGCGAGCATGCGCGAGATCGAATTCGAGCAAACGGTGCGTCGGCAGCCCATCGCCGACGCGGCCGAGCGCAATGCGGGCTGGCGTCGCGCGGCGCAGATAATCCCAGAAGTCCCCGGGAGGCCGCATCATGGCACCGCCGCGAGCAGGCGGGCGGCGCCTCCAGAAAGGCTCGGCCGGATCCGCTGCTCCGCATCCATGATTCCATAGGCCTTGAGCCAGGCCTCGAACTCCGGTGCCGGCCGCAAGCCCAGCACCGAGCGCACATAGAGCGCGTCGTGGTAGGAGGTTGATTGATAGCCGAGCATGATATCGTCGGCGCCGGGAACGCCCATGATATAATTGCAGCCAGCGACGCAAAGGAGCGTCAGCAGAGTGTCCATATCGTCCTGATCGGCCTCGGCGTGATTGGTGTAGCAAACATCGACCCCCATCGGCAGGCCCATCAACTTGCCGCAGAAATGATCCTCGAGCCCCGCGCGGATGATTTCCTTGCCGTCGTAGAGATATTCCGGGCCGATGAAGCCGACGACCGTATTGACGAGCAAAGGCGCGTAGCGGCGGGCGACCGCGTAGGCGCGAGCTTCCATTGTTTGCTGATCGACGCCGTGATGAGCTTGCGCCGACAGCGCCGCGCCTTGGCCGGTCTCGAAATACATGAGATTGGCGCCGGCGGCCGCACGGCCCAACGACTTTACCCCCTCATGGGCTTCGTCCAGTAGGGCCAGATTCACGCCGAAGGCCCCATTGGCGGCTTCCGATCCTCCGATCGACTGAAAAACAAGATCGACCGGACCTCCCTTCTGGATGACTTGCAAGAGCGTCGTGACATGCGCAAGCACACAGGATTGCATGGGAATTTCGAAGCGCACACGCAGCTCCTCTATCCGTTCGAGAAGCAGTAGCGCCCGCTTCGTGCTATCCGAGGCCGGATTGATCCCGACACAGGCATCGCCGCAGCCATACATGAGCCCATCGAGAATGGCCGCGCCAATGCCGGCGATATCGTCGGCCGGGTGATTGGGCTGGATGCGCACGCTAAGACACCCCGGTAAGCCGATGGTGGTGCGAAACCTGGTCACGACCGAAATCTTCTTCGCGACGGCAATCAAATCCTGGTTGCGCATTAGTTTCGACACCGCCGCCGCCATTTCCGGCGTGATGCCCGGCGCCAAGCGGGCGAGCGTTTCCCGCGTCGCTTCATCGGACAAAAGATAATCACGAAAATCCCCGGCGGTCATGGCGGCGATTGGGGCAAAGGCGTGTTGGTCATGCGTATCGAGAACGAGCCGCGTCACCTCGTCCTTCTCGTAAGGCACCACAGCCTCGTCAAGAAAACGCGCAAGCGGCAAATCGGCCAGTGCCATGCGGGCCGCGACGCGCTCTTCGCTGCTGGCCGCCGCAAGTCCGGCGAGCCGGTCTCCGGCGCGATCCGGCGAGGCGCGTGCAAGAAGTTGCCGCAAATCGTCAAAGACGTAGTGGGTGCCGCCAGCGTTGCTTCGATAAAGCATGAGGCTTCCTGTTCACCAGGACGTTATACTTTTATTATATAATAAATCGAGTGATCTTGATGTTTTCCTTGGGAGGTCTTGAAAACTGCGCATATTTCAACACCAAGAGCAAGAGTTCCTGCCCTTCATGCGGCATTGGGTGATCGAAAAGAAGACATTTTAATTCTTAAACTCAATACGTTGGATGATATTTTTAAACAAGAAAACAACGAAATTCCCTCAGACATGGTCCAAGCGGGACGGCAGGCGGTTTAGGCGGGGTATAGATCATCTCGCAATTGCGAGAGACTTGGCATTTACCGCTGCAAGACACGGCGGGCCAAATGCTCACGCTAACTTGAATAAAAATTCGCAACCTTTACCGCTGCCAAACATTATCTACATTAAGGTGGACAGAAATTTTAAAAGAGAGGAACCATGAGCGCTTCAATGGAAACTTCAAAGAAATCGCCTTCCTCGACGCGGGGTTTCGCCTCGATGGATCCCGAGAAACAGCGGGCGATCGCACGCAAGGGCGGCGAGAGCGTCCCTCACGAAAAGCGGAGTTTTTCGCAAAACCCGCGTTTGGCGGCCGAAGCCGGGCGCAAGGGCGGGCAAAGCGTTAATCCGAACAAACGCAGCTTTTCGCGGAATCACACACTGGCGTCCGAGGCCGGCCGCAAGGGCGGGCATGCTTCCCATGGCGGCCCGAGAAAGCCTGTGGTCGAAGAATAAAGACAAAAGCCATAAAGGCTACAAAGAAAGCGCGGCGGGTTCCCCAGCCGCCGCGTTTTTTTTGCAATTCAGGCTGCCTCGGCAGCGCGTCTGTTTCCAGAGTGGGGCACGCCTCGAGGCATAGTCAGAATTGTGGTTCACATTATTGGTGGTTCACATTTTTTTCAAAGTGAGGCCTTTGCCTTCCTTTGGATCTTTTTTCCAGCTGGTGTCCGTTTGCGCGTCGAGATGGGTTTTGTGCCCCTTGCGTGCGGTCAGCACGAGGCGGCCATCAACGATTTCCCAACCAACCGGATCAAAAATCACGATCCCTTGATCGCGGCAACCTGGCGCGAGAGAAGCCTTCTGGCGGCCTGCCGATTTCCCTTGATTGTCTAAGGTCAACATGCATCCGGTATCCTTGCCGCCGTCGCGCAAGATCGCGTAACGCCCGCCCACAGAGACCGTTGGACCGTCCTGCTTGGATGCGACCACAGCGGGTGCGGAGCCCGCGCCGCCCTGATCAACAACAGGCTTATTTTTTTGCGGCACGCCTTGCAGGGAAGCCAACCGGTAAACCTCGCCTTGCGGACCGCTGGCGATGAATGCGAGGGTGTCCGCCGCCGTGAAATCGAGAACTGTCTGACCGGTGCTATCAAAGAGATCGATGTGGCCATCGCCAGTCAACGCCCACGCATTGACGGGGGCTAGGACTGGAAGAGCCTTAAGGCAAGCGAGGGGAACCGTGATTTGTTGGCGCCCCATATTGGCCTGCCCCGCGCGCAGTGCAATCCGGCACTTGCTGTTTGTTTGGTCAATAGACAAATCCCAGACGCCGGCGAGATCTTGGACTCGGGCTGAAGGTGTCGCAGCCTGCCCCTCCGACCCCATCAGTAAGCTGCCGGCAAAAACGAGCCAATGCCAGCCATGCCGCCACCGAATATTTCGCACCCGAAAAACCTTTCGTGCTGGCGCGGTAATATGAAATCTCTCCGCGCGCCCATGGACAATAGTCTACATCCGGTCTCGTAAGGCAAGTCTGTAAAACCAAACAGCAGGCAAACCAAGCATCTATCACCGTTTGTCGTATGTGCAAAAATCCAACGGGATCGACAGCCCCCTTAGAGCGGATCATAAAAAGATTGCTCGGCTTTTTCGATTCTGACATGCTTTAACTCTTTGATTTTGAGTGCTTCCTTTTCGATCATGCAATTGCACACGAAGGGCAAGCGCTCGAGACCGCTCCGCGACGGCGTCCAGTATTGAGTCCCATAGACATGCAATGGACCATGGTCATGCTCAAGGTACCCACGCTCGAAGCCCGTGGCGGTGGTTCGATGGACGCGCCGCGCAATGATGTTTACCGGTTGTTCTGATATGGTATTAGCTGGACGGCACGATTCTCCGGTTAGCAAGCCATGAAAGCGGCTGGTTTGCCTGGTTTTCTCATGTGCCAGTAATGGAACCCGGGATGGTTGATTTTAAGAGGACAACTTTGCTGCGCACGCCGGTCCTGACAATCGGCCTTGTTTCGGCGCTCTTTTCTGGCTCCGGTATAGGTTCAGCTTGTGCCGATGAGTTCCGGGCGCGTTACACAGTATCCTTGATTGGTTTCCATATTGGCGAAGTCACGGCGGCCGGGTCGGTCGGACCGGGAAACTACCGGATCAATCTCAATGCCAAGCTGACGGGCATCGCGGCATGGGTGGCAAACGTCAAGCTGGCGCTCGCCGCGGCGGGCGCTCTGCGCAAAGGTGGCCCCGCGCCGTCCACCTATGCCACCACCTCCGCGAATTCCGTCGGAAGCAGGACTGTCCGGATGTCGCTCGATTCCGGAAACGTCAAGGCCGTCGAGATCATCCCGCCTTTCGAGGACAAGGAAGGAAGAATTCCAGTCACCGAGGCACACAAGCGCAACATTGTTGATCCGACAAGCGCCTTGATCATGCCGGTTCCGGAGGGCGAACCTCTGATCGGCCCGGCGGCCTGCAACCGGACGATCCCGGTCTATGACGGCTACGTCAGATTCGATGTCATGCTCCATTATGCCGGAACAAGGGACGTATCGGTCGACGGATACTCAGGTCCGGTTTCGGTTTGCTCGGCGCGCTATGTCCCCATCTCTGGTCATAAGCGGGATTCGAAATCCGCAAAATTTATGGCAGAAAACAGAGACATCGAGGCTTGGCTGGCGCCGGTCGAGCGGGCGCATGTCGTTGTGCCTATCCATGTCGCCTTGATGACCTTGGCCGGCGCTGCCGTAATCGACGCGGTCGAGTTTTCGGTGGTGCCATCGGACCTGACCGCGACCTCCACGCATTGACCGGCGAGACGCAGCGGTACGGGCACCACATCGAAAGAGGGAGCCCGCCAACATGATCACGCTCTACACATTCGGGCCCTACTTCGGGCTTCCCGAAGGAAGCCATTTTGTGACCAAGACCATGCTCTTGATGAAATTCGCTGGTCTGCCCTACCAGGAAAACCGGCACGGCTACGGCCGCGCGCCGAAAGGCAAGCTTCCCTACATCGATGATGCGGGGAAAGTCGTCGCTGATTCAACCTTTATCCGCTTTCACATCGAGTGAAAATACGGGTTTGATTTCGATGCCGGGCTCACCCCAGCGCATAGGGCCACGGCTTGGGCGATCGAAAAAATGTGCGAAGAGCACCTTTATCTGGCCTCGTTGGCAACGCGCTGGCTCGATGACACCAATTTTGCCAAGGGTCCGGCCCAATTCTTCAAGGCCGTGCCAATGCCGCTCCGGCCGATCATCCAAGGCCTTGTTCGCCGCAAAATTGCGAAAACCTTGAAACTGCAGGGGTTCGGGCGCCATTCACAGGCCGAGCAAAATGATCTTGCTATTGCAGACATCAATGCGCTTGCCGCCCTTTTGGGGGGAAAAGCGTTTTTGATGGGCGACCGGCCTTGCGGGGCGGACGCGACGGTGTTTGCCTTCGTGGCGGGTTTTTTGTGCCCCGTTTTCGTAACGCCAATCAGATCAGCGGCGGAAAAGCACAAAAATCTTACCGACGACCGCGACCGCATCTTGCAGCGCTATTTCTAGATATCGGATCTAGGGCCGTGCGCCCTTTATTCGCACCTGCACAAAATTGTTTTTGGACTGTTGACAGAAATGGTCTTCCGAGTCTGTCCGTGTCTCGCGCAGCAAGGTTCCGCGTTTTGGCCAAAGCCGCGTTTTTTACAATTGGTAGGGTCAAAATACTGGCCACTCCGATATATTGTGGTGAACAAACAAAGATTTGCGCCGTGTCACTGATTCGGGCGTGATTCGTTCGTCTCCCGTTCAAGCCGTAAAGAATGTCGCGCATGACGGCATCAATCTGATACAGTGCAGTAACGTTGTGATACAAGGGCCCCAGACGGGAGGTTAGCGCGAACGGCTTCCTTCCAACGGGAAAGCGTTCCGGGCGCTGCCCATCGCCCGAGCCCATCGCCCGCGCGGCGCAGGGCAAATGTGGGCTTTTCCCGGAAATAGCGCGCCGCCGCAGCCGGATAGAACAAACCGTCCCCGTTGCCACAGAACCCCGATCCTTTTCCCCCGCCGATTAACCAATGAACATTTTATTTCCGGCCGCCAAATCGTTTTTGCGAGACAGCTCCAGGGGTGTCACGGTCTTGCTTGGGCCGACCAACACCGGCAAAACCCATTACGCGATCGAGCGGATGCTTTCCCATTCAAGCGGGATGATCGGCCTGCCGCTCCGGCTTCTCGCGCGCGAAGTTTATAACCGCGCGGTGGAAAAGGCGGGTGCGGACGCTGTTGCGCTCATCACTGGCGAAGAAAAAATCAAGCCGGACTCGCCGCGCTACTGGATTTCGACCGTCGAGGCGATGCCGCGTGACCTCGATCTTGCATTCGTGGCGGTGGATGAAATTCAGCTGGCTGCCGATTTCGACCGGGGCCATGTCTTCACCGATCGGCTGCTCAATCTGCGCGGGCGCGAGGAGACTTTGCTGATCGGTGCCGCCACCATGCAGCGCGCGGCACGGGACCTTTTGCCGGGCGCCCGGATAGTGTCGCGCCCGCGTCTCTCTCAGTTGCGTTTCGCGGGCGATAAGAAAATGACCCGCCTGCCCCGGCGCAGCGCCATTGTCGCCTTTTCAGCCGAGGATGTTTACGCGATCGCCGAATGGATACGGCGCCAAAGCGGGGGAGCAGCGGTCGTCCTCGGCGCGCTGTCGCCGCGTACCCGCAACGCCCAGGTGGACATGTACCAAAATGGCCTCGTCGATTACATCGTTGCGACCGACGCCATCGGTATGGGGCTCAATCTCGACGTCGATCACATCGCTTTCGCCGCCGACCGGAAGTTCGACGGCTGGCAGCATCGCCGTCTGACGGCCGCCGAATTCGGCCAGATCGCGGGCCGCGCGGGCCGCCATCTCGCCGATGGGACCTTCGGCACGACCGGACACTGCCCGCCATTCGACGAAAGTCTTGTCGAGCAGCTGGAAGACCATTGCTTCGATCCAGTGCGGATGCTGCAATGGCGCAATACGGACCTCGATTTCTCTTCGCTGGCCGCTCTCGCCACCTCGCTCGACAGTCTGCCAAAGGCGCAAGGCTTGGCACGGGCGCCGCTCGCCGAAGACCAGATTGCGCTCGAATTCGCTGCTCGCGATGAAAAAGTGGTGCGCGCGGCAAAGACCAGAGCCGATATCGCCCGCCTCTGGGAATGCTGCCAAATCCCCGATTATCGAAAGCTGTCGCCGGCGGCGCATGCGGAACTCGTGATGTCGGTCTTTGGCTTTGTCGTGCGCGCAGGTCATATCCCCGACGATTGGTTTGCCCGCCATGTCGCGGCGCAAGACCGCACCGACGGCGGCCTCGATACGCTTTCGGCGCGGATCGCCGAGATAAGAACCTGGACCTTCATCGCCAATCGTGCCGGCTGGTTGCGCGATCCTAAGCATTGGCAGAGTGTCACGCGTCAGGTAGAGGACAATCTGTCGGACGCTTTGCATGAACGTCTCGCCCAAAGGTTCGTGGACCGCAGGACGAGCGTTCTCATGCGCCGCCTAAGGGAGAACGCCATGTTGGAAGCCGAGGTCACCCCAAGCGGTGACGTGTTGGTCGCTGGCCAGCACGTCGGGCAACTCAACGGATTTCGCTTCACACCCGACCCGGCGGCGGTGGGAGAGGCCGCGAAGGCGCTGAACACCGCCGCGCAAAAGGCCTTGGCGAGCGAGATCGAAGGACGCGCGGGCCGGGTGAGCGAAGCCGTCGATGAAGCTTTCATCCTCACCAACGACGGAATCATCCGCTGGTTTGGCGAGCCCATCGGCAAGATCACCGCTGGCGCCCATGTTCTGCAACCGCGCGTGACGATTCTCGCGGACGAGCAATTGACCGGTCAGGCGCTTGATATGGTGCAGCGGCGGCTCGATCTCTGGCTTGCGCAGCATGTGAAGAAGCTCCTCGGACCGCTCGCAGATTTGGAAACTGGCGAGGGACTTGAGGGCATTGCGCGCGGCATTGCCTTCCACATCGCCGAATCCCTCGGGGTTCTCGATCGCGTCCGTGTCGCCGACGACGTAAAGAGTCTTTCCCAGGATACCCGTGCCGCGTTGCGGAAATTTGGCATCCGCTTCGGCGCCTATCATCTTTACCTGCCAAGCTTGATAAAGCCCGCGCCACGCGCCCTCGCAGCGCAGCTCTATGCCTTAAAGCACGGCGGCAGCGAGGCGTTCAATGGCCTTGACGAAGTTCTCCATCTTGCCGCTTCCGGCCGGACCTCCTTGGTTGCCGACAAGGATGTTCAAAAGAATTTATACCGGGCGGCCGGGTTCCGCGTTTGCGGGGATCGTGCGGTGCGTGTCGATATTTTGGAGCGGCTCGCTGATTTGATCCGCCCCGCGGTGAGCTATCGTGCCGGCGTCACCCCCGGCGATCCGCCGCCAGGCGCGGCGGATGCCGATGGCTTCGTCGTTACGGTCGCGATGACCTCGCTTGCCGGCTGCTCGGGAGAGAGTTTCGCCTCGATCCTTCGCGCTCTCGGCTACGTGTCTGAACATCGCAATGGCCCCGCGATCAGCGTGCCTGTGCATAGCGGAGCCTCTGCCGGACCGATCGCCCCGCTCGAAACTGAACTTGCCCTGGAACCGCCATGCGGCCTGGACGTCCCGTCACCCCAGGATGCGGCGGAATCGCCAAGCGAAGTGCAAGCCATGCCGGAGCCACCGGCCGAGGCCGCCCAGCATGTGCCGGAGTTAGGTCCGCTGCCGCCGGGCGAGCCCGCCCCGCTGGATGCGGCGGTGGCGGCCGCGAGCGGGCTTGAGACGTGCCAAGCCCCGCAAACCCAAGCGGATGCAATTGAGGCGTCGAATCCCACGGAGACAGCGGCGGCCGACGAGACGCTAATCGAAATTTGGCGGCCACACCGGCAGCAGCAGCATCCGCGCCGGCCGCCTGAGGCGCGGACCCGCAAAAAGCCTTTTGAACGGCGCGACAGAACACCGGCTGCGGGTGTCGCCGCCACCGCGCCAGAAACGGCCGTGCAAGAGACGCCACCGCCCGAAACGGTTGCCGGGGTACAGCCTGACTGGACCGGCACCAAAATAGCGGCGCCTGCGCAAGATCAAACAACATCCCCGCCGAGCGCCTTCAAAGGTCGCCATAGGGAAAGCGGCGGGCGCGGTGGAAGCGAACAGAAGCCGCGTTTCGGAGGCTATCGCGGCCGGAAGCAACCGGGAGAGCAAAATCGCCCCCCCGTTGGCGAGCATGCGGAACGGCGCGGGGATCGTTTGAGCGCCAGGGAGAAACGGCCGAGCGAAAGGCCGCCGGACCCAGATTCGCCTTTCGCGAAACTGCTCGTGCTCAAAGCGCAAATGGAGGAGAAAACCCGGCAAGAGAAAGACAAGTAGGAGCGTTGAGCATGTTTGCCGAAGAGCGCCACGCGTTTACAAGATAAAATAGTGCTGACTCGAAGGAGCGAGACAACCGGCCGCCCCCGAGGCCGTGACCCACACGCCTTTGGCTCCCTCCCCCTCACCGCGGCTTGAACATAATGCCATAGGGTATTTGGCCATGTTAAGGCCATGAAGAGCCAGCAATCTGATTGATAGTTACTTTGCCTAGGGCCCTTGCCCCAGGGAGGGAATCCTCTGATCGACAATGAGTTGGAGCATGTCGGACTCGAAAACGCCGAAGAACTTTTCCGGACCGTGCTCTCGGTCGGGCGAGAGCCTCAGGTCAGAAATTTAACCTAAAGCCCTTTGAATTTGAGCAATTTCTACTCGTTTACGTATGTCCGCGTGATCGGCAGGCTCGTCAAGAGAGGCGCATGAAATATTCGTCCGGCTTACGCCGCGCCATCCGGGAACCCTTCATGCGTTCGAGCGCCTGTATAAGGATAGGCTTGGCGAGCGCGGCTTTCGTTCTTTCCGCCGGTTCCGCCGCTCCACAACCGATCGATTGCGCGCACCTCGCGGCCGACATAAGCGCGCAAGACGACAGCGGCCAAAAGCATACAAACCATAATGGCAGCGCCGCTCAAAAACAGCGCGCGGAACTCAATCGCGCGATCGGACAATCGCGCGCGCTCGGCTGCGACCGGGGCCAGTTTTTTTTGTTCGACAACTCACCGCCGCAATGCCCCAGCCTTAACGCCCTCATTCAACAACTGCAGACAAGCCTCGCACAATATGAATTAACTGCAAATGGCGGCGGCAATTCAGCGGTGAGGCAACAACTCATCGCACGCTATAACGCCTATTGCCGCGGACAAGCCCAAACTGCACCGCAGCCAGCCCAGCCCCAGCGCGGGTTTCTCGAGACGCTCTTTGGGGTCTTCGCGCCCAAGCCAAATCCGTTCCCGGCCGAGCAACAGCCCCATTTCGAAGAGGTGCGCCCGGCTGCCGGAGAAGACCTCACGCCGCACGGCGGTTCGCAGGCTGTTTGTGTGCGCACCTGCGACGGCGGATTTTTCCCGCTCACTTTATCGGTTAGGCAAAGCGAGCCGGATCAGCTGACCGGCCTTTGTCAGGCGCTTTGCCCGAATACTGCGGTTACCGTCTATACGCGTTCTCCCAACCAGGACATCAGTACGGCCGCTTCGCTCGATGGCAACGCACCCTATTCCGATTTGCCAAATGCTCTCAAATTTCAGAAAAAGTTCGATCCCGCCTGCACCTGCAAGCCGCCTGGGCAAAACTGGTCTGAGGCGCTCGCAGGGGCGGAAGAGCTGCTTGGACGCGCACGCAAGGGCGATATCGTGGTAACCCCCGAGAGTTCGGCAGAATTGGCCAAGCCGAAAGTCGAAAAGGCGGCGCGGCCAGGACCGGGCACGCAACCCTCCGCCGGTCCAGAGGATCAGGCTGGGAATAGTCCCGAGGATTCCGGAGGGCACGCCGGTACCGAGGAGATCACGGGCCCTGACGGGGTCAAGCGGCGCGTCCGGATAATCGTGCCGCCGCTTTAGCTTTCCCGATCAAAGGCAAAAGCGCCGCGAGTTCCGGCCCATTCTCGCGGCCGGTCAAGGCGAGACGCAGGGGATGAAACAGCGCTCGCCCTTTGCGTCCGGTTTGCTCCTTCAAAAGCGCCGTCCACTTCGCCCATACGGTTTCGTCCCAGGGCTCGGGAGGCAGCGTTTTGAGCGCGCCTATCAGCAACTCGGCATCCTCGACGACGGGCGCAATCTCGCCTTCGACGACACGCCACCAATCGACCACATCAAGGAAGGTCGAGAGGTTTCCACGCGCCGCAAGCCAGAATGGCTGCGCCTTGTAGCCAGTAATGTCATGCGCCGCGAGTCTTTCGCGGACGGCCTCGAAGCTCAGTCCATGCAGCGTGCGCGCCGACAGGGCGGCGAGCTCGGCGGGGTCGAACCGCGCCACGGTGCGGGAGAGCTCTCCGAGATCGAGGCAAGCCACGAGTTCATCAAGACTGCCGACCGGATGCAACGCCACGGACGATCCGGTCAAAACCGCCGCCGCGGCGACGGCGAGCGATTCGATCCCGGACTCGCGCAGGCCGCCGATCGAAAGCGCGCCGGACCGTTTCGAGAGCGCCTCGCCGCTCGCCGACGCCAAAAGATTGTGATGCCCAAAGGACGGCAGCCGCCCCGGCCCGGCCAGAATCTCGAAAAGCTGCAGCTGCACCGCTGTATTGGTCACATGATCCTCGCCCCGGATGATATGCGTGACTTTCTGGTCGACGTCATCGACCACGGACGGCAAAGTGTAGAGATAGGTGCCGTCTTCCCGCAGCAGCACCGGATCGGAGAGCGAGGCGCTATCGATATGGCTCTCGCCGCGCACGAGATCCGTCCAGCGTATGATTTCATGGTCGAGTAAGAAGCGCCAGTGCGGCCTGCGGCCCTCGGCTTCCAGCTTGGCCCGCTCCGCACTTGAAAGAACGAGCGCGGCCCGGTCGTAGACGGGAGGCAGGCCGCGCGCCTGCTGGCGCTTGCGTTTACGATCAAGCTCCTCGGCGCTCTCAAAACAAGGATAAAGGCGCCCGGCCTCTCGCAGTTTCCCTGCAGCTGCGTGGTAAAGCGCGAATCGCTCCGATTGCCGCAAAACCGCGTCCGGCATGATTCCCAGCCAGGCAAGATCGACCTCAATCGCCTGGGCGTACTCCTCCTTCGAGCGTTCCACATCAGTGTCATCGAAGCGAAGAATAAATTCGCCATGGTTCTTTTTCGCGAAGAAGAAATTCAATAGCGCCGTCCGCGCGTTGCCAATGTGAATGCGGCCTGTCGGTGATGGCGCGAAGCGGACGATGGGGTGCGGCATGCGTTACCTGGGTGTCATGGAACTGTGACAACACGCGTCGAAGCGCCGAAAGAGAGCTTGTTCTGCGCACTCACCAAAGCAGACTCCCGGACATCCATCGAAGCCGGTCCTGCATTCTTCAATAAGTCTCTGATACAAAAGGCGCTTCCAGGCACATGCCGCAACCGCTTTTGATAAAGAACCATATACTAGCTCGGGAATCCGACAATGGCGATGGCATATGCGGCGGCCTGGTTCTGCCTTCTTTCGATCATTTTCAATCTCGTCAGTATCGGCGTTGCGGCGATACGGGCGCGGCCGCGGCCAGTGCCGCTTCCGCCGCCTCGTGGCGCGCCGGGGGTCTCTGTCGTCCGCCCTCTCTGCGGTCTCGATAATTTCTGCGAAGAGACCCTGGAATCGAGTTTTCACCTCGATTATCCGTCCTATGAAATTATTTTTTGCGTCGCTCGGGCGCATGATCCCGTCCTCCCGATTGTCCAGCGCCTGATCGCGAATCATCCCCATAGGTCCGTCCGTTTGATCGTGGGGGACGAGAAAGTGAGTGCCAATCCAAAGCTGAACAATTGCGTAAGGGGCTGGGACGCTGCCCGCTATAATTGGATCATTCTCGCCGACTCCAATGTGCTGATGCCGAAGGATTATATCCAGCGCCTTCTGGTGAGTTGGCGGCGCCGTACCGGCCTTGTCTGCTCCATGCCCGTGGGCTCGCGGCCAGAAAATCTCTGGGCCGAACTCGAATGCGCTTTTCTGAACACTTTCGAGGCGCGTTGGCAATATTGCGCCGAAGCTGTTGGGCTCGGCTTCGCCCAGGGCAAATCCATGTTGTGGCGGCGCGAGGTCTTGGACAAAGCAGGCGGGATTCGCGCGCTCGGCGCCGAGATCATCGAGGATGCCGCGGCGACAAAAATCGTCCGCGGCCTCGGGCTCTCGGTCAACCTCGTCGACAGCCCATTTGAGCAGCCGCTTGGCGTTCGCGGCTTCGGCGACGTCTGGCTGCGCCAGGCGCGTTGGGCAAGAACCCGGCGGAAGACTTTTCCACTATTTTACGCTCCGGAGATTCTTGCCGGCGCGGCGTTGCCCGCCGTCGCCGCGGCCTATGCCGCAATCGACCTCGATGTGAGCGTCGCGGCCACGCTCTTAGGCGTCGCGCTCGCCTGGTATGTTCCGGAAATCCTTCTCGCCCGTGCCCTCAAATGGCATGTGTCAGGGCGCATGGCTTTCATTTTCATCCTGCGCGATCTGCTGCTCCCAATCCTCTATATCGATGCTTGGTGCACCGATCATTTCGTTTGGCGCGGCAATGAAATGACCGTTCGCGAGGAAGAGCCGAGCGTCGAGCGGGGGTAGAAACCCGTCAACGATTGGAGGGCGCCTGGCCGGGCTGTTAAGTTGGCTGTCCTCACCTATTCCGGGACAACCCACCGGTGCCGCCCAGACATGGAATTATAGCGGTTCCGGATTTTTGGCTGGTGAGCCGCTTCATCAACCCCTGCAGCTGCTCGGCGATCAAGGGAAGCGCCTGTTCCGGTGCCATCCGGTCAGTATCATCGACATGCCAATATTCAATTCGGCCGGGATCGTTGGTGCCGGGCCAGGAAGAAAAACGCTCTTGCATCAAAGGCAAATGTTCGGTTTTTTTCAGCGCAACGATGTGATAAGCCGAGTCGAGATCGGCAATCTCCAGCTGCAATGGCAGCCGCGCCAGTCTCGGATCGAGAGGAATGCCGCGTGTCTGAAGTGCCCCTAGTGCCGGTCTGGCGATCGGCCCGACGTTGTTGATCCCAAGATCCACAGCAACGCCCCGGGATATAGCTGTCCACCCTGGGCATTCGGCAGGAGCGGCGAAGTTGAACATCTCCTCCGCGAAGCGGCTTCGATAATAGTTTCCGGTGCACAGAAAGAGTACGGTGTTCATGTCACTGCCCTCAGCGCGCGTATCAGTCTCCTTGGACAATACACGCCAAACTTACACATTGGATGGCACTGAACGCCAGGCGCAGCGATCGAAGCGCCGGGCAGCTCATAGTTGTATGACACCAGAAAATCGGCCGTTCTGACATGATCGAAGACGAAACTCTGTCTTGCGGCTTGTAAGGTTTTTGGCGCCGATCGTACCAAAATGTTTCACGTGAAACATTTTGGTACGATTGGTCCCGCGCCAGACCTCCAGCCTCATGTGGATTTGGTTTCCACGGGCGAGCCTGGATCGCGAAACCAATTGACGACCGGATAGCGCCTGTCGCGGCCAAAATTTTTCTTCGTGACTTTCACGCCAGGGGCCGACTGGCGGCGTTTATATTCAGCAAGATAAAGTAGCCGCTCGATCTTCTTCACGGTTTCAAGATCGTGACCCAAGGCCACGACATCGGCAACCCGCATCTCTTTCTCGACAAGCCCTTCGAGAATTGCATCGAGCACCTCATAGGGCGGCAGCGAATCCTGATCCTTTTGGTTGTCGCGCAATTCAGCGGTTGGCGGTTTGACGAGAATGTTTGGCGCGATCACCTCGCCGTCCGGTCCGAGCGCGCCCTTGGGTTTCCAGCGATTGCGCAATTCCGCGAGGCGAAACACTTCCATCTTGTAAAGATCTTTGATCGGATTGAAGCCGCCGTTCATATCGCCATAAATCGTCGCATAGCCGACCGACATTTCCGACTTGTTGCCGGTAGTGACAAGCATCGGACCGAATTTGTTCGACACCGACATCAGCACGGTGCCACGCGCGCGGCTCTGGATGTTTTCTTCCGTGATGCCCGCTGTGGTGCCCTTGAAGATCGGAGCCAGCACCTTTTCAAAGCCTTCGATGGCCGGGGCAACCGGCAGAATATCGTAGCGAACCCCAAGCGCGCGGGCGCAATGCTCGGCATCGC
>CAYTRB010000031.1:0-26765 GCA_964440215.1 uncultured Methylocapsa sp. | reverse complement strand
AAAGCCAGCCTCGAAAAAGGCCATGCCCGCGCCGCGCCGAAGATCACGATCGAATGATCGTTGCCAAAGCTAAGAATATACTGCGGTTGAGACTCATGGGGTCCACGATTACCAGCGCTGCGGCCAGGGAGACAGAGGCCAGGTAGTTGCACGCCGATCTAGCGTCGCGTGTGGCGATGGCACGGAAATCCTTCAGGCTATGTTGAATGAGATCTATATCGAAGTCCACGCCGGTTTTCCAGGTGCGTTTTGGCACAGCGCTATCGAGAGAGGTCGGCTATGGGTCTCCGGCCGGATGCGCTTCCGGCTTTTTTGTGGGAGACCACCATGAAAATATTTTTCATTGCCCTGCTGACAATCGCCACCCTGAGTGCCGCCGTCCTGGTGCCGCCGTCGGTCCTGGAAGTGGCATGGGACCCGCCAGTTCCGGTCATCTGGTAAACTCATCCCCTATTGAGCGGATGAGGGACCGGGGCAGCGGATGTCGCCGGAACCGAAATTCGGCATGTCGATCGCCACTGCTCCCCGGTCATATTTGACCGAAAGCAGCGGTTTTGAACGCGCGCGGGTATTGTACACGGAGTTTATTTCCGCTTCATTTGGCGCCCGGCGAATGCCCAGGCGCTTCAAGCGGCACCCCATCCCCGGCCGCGCCGCGAGGCGGGGCCGCGCGGCGCGCCTTGGCAAACACATTGGCGATGATCTTGTCCGTCTCCGAGGTCCATCCTTCGGGCGCGGGGCGCGTCGGCGGCGGGTTTACACCAGGCGTAAGCGACACGATTTTATAGCCGCGTTGTTTCAGCTCGCGCAGAAGGGCGGGTAACATGGCGGCGGTCTGCTGCTTGGTGTCGTGCAGCAGCAAAATCCCGCGTTTCTCTTGCTCGATCCGCGCGAGGATGAGGCTAAGTTCCTTTTCGGGCGTCATATCGAGCCAGTCCGAACCCCAGAAATCGGCGCCAAAAACCCCGATATTCCGGGCCGCCAGCCAGGCAACGAGCTCCGGCGTGTCGGCAAAACCCGGAAACCGGAAAAACGGCACCTTCGGGGTGCCGCTAAATGTGCCATAGGCTGCCTTGTCGTCCGCTTCGAACCCCTTGATGATTTCTTCTTGCGCCGCTTTTACGCTTATCTGGCGCAAGGTCTTGGCTGGATGCGAATAGGTATGATGGGCAACGGTATGCCCTTCCGCGACTTCGCGCTTGACCAAGGCAGGCAAGGCCTCGGCATTGCGGCCGACGAGAAAAAAGGTCGCCATCACGCATTCCGCCGCTAGAGCGTCAAGAATCCTGGGCGTGGTTTGCGCGGACGGCCCATCGTCGAACGTGAGCACGATTTCATGATCATCGAGCGCTAGGCTGCGCGGATAGGTTTTGAACCCGACTTGCAGCCCCCCTTGCGTGCCGGCCTCGATGGTGCGGGCAGGGCCGAGCGTCTCCGCTGGGCAGGGCTTGGTCTGCGCCGCTGAGGGGGAAAGGAGAAAGACGCTGGTGGCGACGATACTTGATTGCCAAGCCATGCTGATCAGCCTCGCTTTGTGCAAACCGTAATCCATTTTTGCGACGAAACCACGTCAATATGGTGCAGGATCGCGAAACGTGCCGGCAAACCAACTCTCCCTCGTTTCGCGATTTGCCCGGACGCGAAACCGTTCTATGAACCCTTGACGCCAAAACATAAGGCAAAATCGCGCGGATGACCAATATCGAAGAGCGCCCTGGCGCTGCCTCAAAGGAATTGGAGCGCATCGCCAGCGATGCCGTTCCAATATACGACGAAAATGGCGCGATTGAGCCAGATTTCCTGAGCGACGTAACCGCCGCCATCGAGGCGGGCGATAAGGCCTTGGTGCACACCTTCGCCGGACGCCTGCACGAAGCCGATCTTGGCTTGCTCCTCGTCTCGCTCGAACCGGAGCTGCGGCCGAAACTCGTCGAGATGATGGGTGCGGAGTTCGATTTCGCCGCGCTGACCGAGATGGACGATCATATCCGCGAAGAAATTCTAGCGGAGCTGCCGAACGAGACCGTGGCCGAAGGCGTCCGCGAACTCGAAAGCGACGATGCCGTCAGCATCCTGGAAGATCTCGAACCGGAAGATCAGGCCGAAATTCTGGAGGCGCTGCCGCCGGCCGACCGGGTCCAGCTGCAACGCTCGCTCGATTACCCGGAGTATTCCGCCGGCCGCCTGATGCAGACGACGTTCGTGACCGCGCCGCCGTTCTGGACGGCGGGCCAGGCGATCGACGTCATGCGCGCCACCGGTGAGGAGCAATTGCCAGAGTCCTTCTTCGAGATCTTCATTGTCGATCCGGCGCACCGGCTCCTGGGCAATATCTTTCTCGACACGCTCTTGCGCGCGAAAAGTCCAGCGAAGCTCGAAGACATCATGAATGTGGAGCGCCGCCGCGTCACGGTGACGGATCAACGCGATGAGGTGGCGCGTCTCTTCCAGCGCTATAATCTCGTGTCGGTTCCGGTGGTCGACGAGGCCGAGCGCCTTGTCGGGGTGATCACCATCGACGATATCGTCGACGTCATTCAGGAAGAGGCCGATGCCGAGGTGAAGGCGCTCGGCGGCGTCTCCGAACAAGAAGAATTATCGGACCCGGTATGGTGGACGACGAAGCGCCGATTCCTTTGGCTCTTCGTCAATCTGATCACGGCGTTCATTGCGTCTTCCGTACTTGGCTTCTTCGAAGGCTCGCTTCAAAAGATGGTGGCGCTTGCCGTGCTGGCGCCCATCGTCGCGAGCCAGGGCGGCAATGCGGCGACGCAGACCATGACGGTCGCCGTCCGCGCGCTCGCCACGCGCGAACTTTCCCGCGCCAACGCCGCCCGCGTCATTTTGCGCGAAGTGTTTGTCGGGGCGTTGAACGGCGCCGCTTTTGGCGTGATCACCGGCGCCGTCGCGAGCCTCTGGTTCGGGCTTGCTGGTTTGGGCGCCGTGATCGCGCTCGCGATGCTGACGAACCTCATCGCCGGCGCGCTTGGCGGCATCCTAATTCCGCAATTGCTCAACCGCTTCCATATCGATCCCGCCGTGTCCTCCGGCGCTTTCGTGACGACGGTCACGGATGTGGTCGGCTACGGGTCGTTTCTGGGAATTGCGACTCTGTGGTTCGGGCTTGGATGACGCATAGGCAGCCGCCGCGTGATTTTTGTCCGATTCTAGGGCTCAATCGGACAAAACTGTTTCACGTGAAACACTTTGGTACGATTGGCTGGTGAAGATCGTTCATGGCTTCTTCCCAAGCGCGGCTTGGGTGGGGTCCGATGGCGCGGAAAAGCTGTAAGTTTGGCCATCAGCGGTATGTCGAGGATGGCCGCCACAGTTTAGGCCCCCATCGGTGCATTGCGGTAAGAATCCCAAGTCATCAATTGCTATTTTGCGTCCTCTTCAACATCATATAAATTTCAATGTTCTACATGTTTCAAAACAGTAATTCTCACAATTACGCCAACAATCCTCCAGAACAAAAAGCCAGACAGAGCCCACAACCGGACCCAGAACGATAGCACTCCCCATGCTTCTTGCATTTTCTCCTCCCTTAGTCGTTGATCTAAGGGAATTTAACTACCAATATTACAATATAGCAGCAATATGACGATCTGTTAGGTTACATTTTCTGCCTGAATATTTCATTAACAATGCGCTTCAAAAATGTCTTTTGGGCAAAAGGAGGAACAAAAGGCCGCCACTCGGACGGCCGTGGAAATCGTTAGGCGCCGTTAAGGCACCGATATTCTGCGGTATTCGGCGGCATCTCGCGTCCCCTATTCAGGGTGTGACATCGGGCTTTCTCCAAAAATGCGATGGCACCGGAGAAGATTCGGGAGACACCGCATCGCCGCCCCTTAAATGTTCACTTATTGTTCTTGCGCCGAGAAGCAATCTCCGTTAAGCTGACCCCAAGCTGGAAGACGGGGGCTTGCCATGGTCGTCAGGGTCGCGACGGTTGCGTTCGAAGGCATCGAGGCGCGCCCGGTGGATGTGCAGGTGCAAATCGCCAATGGCAACGTGGTCTTCACGGTGGTCGGCCTCGGCGACAAGGCGGTTGCCGAATCGCGCGAACGCGTGCGCGCCGCGCTGAATGCCTCCGGTCTCGCCATGCCCGCCAAGCGCGTGACCGTCAATCTCGCGCCCGCCGATCTGCCGAAGGAAGGCAGCCACTACGATTTGCCGATCGCGCTCGGTATCATGGCCGCGATCGGCGCCATTCCACCGGACGCTCTCAACAATTACACCGTGCTCGGCGAGCTGGCGCTCGATGGGACGCTCACCTCGGTCGCCGGCGTGCTGCCGGCCGCGATCGCCGCGAATGCGCTTGGCCACGGCTTGATTTGCCCGCAGGCGAGCGGGGCCGAGGCAGCTTGGGCGAGCCAGGACCTCGATGTGCTGGCACCGGTTTCGCTGATCCAGCTCGCCAATCATTTCAAGGGAACGCAAGTCATGGCTAGGCCGCGGCCGGCGGTGCGCGGGGAGCCCGGAGCGCAACTCGATCTGCGCGACATCAAAGGCCAGGAAAGCGCCAAGCGGGCGCTCGAAATTGCCGCCGCCGGCGGCCACAATCTCTTGCTGAACGGACCGCCTGGCGCCGGAAAATCGATGCTCGCGGCAAGGCTCCCCTCGATCTTGCCGCCGCTTCGCCCGCGCGAACTCCTCGAAGTCTCGCTGGTCCATTCCATCGCGGGCGATCTCGCCGGCGGCGCCCTCACCGATCGAAGGCCTTTCCGGGCGCCGCATCATTCGGCCTCGATGGCGGCGCTGGTCGGCGGCGGCACAAGGGCGCGGCCGGGCGAAATCTCGCTCGCCCATCATGGGGTTTTATTCCTCGACGAATTGCCGGAGTTCCAGCCGCAGGTTTTGGACAGTCTCCGGCAGCCGCTGGAGACCGGCGAAGTCGCGATTGCACGGGCCAACCACAGGATCGTCTATCCGGCAAGGTTTCAGCTTGTCGCGGCGATGAATCCTTGCCGCTGCGGCCATGCGAGCGAGCCTGGCTTTTCCTGTCACCGGCAACCCGTTGCCCGCTGCATCGCACAATATCAGGCGCGGCTTTCGGGTCCCTTGCTCGACCGCATCGACCTCCATGTCGACGTGCCCGCGGTCGCCGCCGCCGATCTGATGCTGCCGCCTCCCGCCGAGGGGTCGAGGGAGGTCGCCGAACGCGTTGCCGCCGCGCGGGACATTCAGGTTGTTCGCTATGCGGGTCTTGGCCTTCCAGGTATTTTGTCGAACGCCGCCGCGCCCGCCAATGTCATCGAGACGGTCGCGCAACCGGATGCCGGCGGCCTCGCCTTGATCAGGGAAGCCTCGGACCGTTTGCATCTTTCCGCGCGGGGATTTCACCGGATTTTGAAGCTTGCCCGCACGATCGCCGATCTCGACGGTGCCACCGAGGTGGGACGCACGCATCTCGCCGAGGCGCTCACCTACCGCATTGATACCACAAGGCAGCTTCGCGCCGCCTGACCCTGAGGCGAGGTCCGCGCCGGCAAGCCCCTATTGCATCCAAGATCCCGGCGCGGACAGTTCTTGAGGCCGCCCGTGCCGGTGCCAAGACGGCTACGATTGCCGGTCTCCAAGGGGGTGGGTCCTAAGGGAAGGCGCTCAGGGCCGGAATAGGCCTTGCGGCCATCTTCGTCTGCTTATAAGCCCCTGGAGCGCTTAACCTTTCCCGTGAAATTACGGGATCGAAACGGAATCGCTCAAGAGCCATCGGCGCCACCGGGAGCCAAATGCCCATGCGGTCCTTGGACGATTTTGCTTTCGGCAAATTGGAGGAGCTCGATCGTGCCTGTCTGCGGCGCACGCTCGCCGAGTGCCGGCGCGAGGGTAGCCCGTGGGTCACGCACGAAGGCCGCCGCCTGCTTTCCTTCTCCTGCAATGATTATCTCAATCTCTCCCATCACCCGGCCCTCAAGGCGGCCGCCATGGCCGCGATCGGCCAATATGGCGTGGGCGCCGGCGCGTCGCGCCTCGTCACTGGCAATCACCCCTTATTTTGCGAGCTGGAGGCGCGGCTCGCTGGGCTCAAGGGGACCGAAGCCGCCTGCGTGTTCGGTTCCGGCTATCTTGCCAATAGCGGCATCATCCCGGTGCTCGCGGGCGCGCAGGATCTAATTTTGATCGACGAACTCGCGCACGCGTGCCTATGGGCTGGAACAAAATTGTCGCCCGCGCAAACGCTGGTCTTCCGCCACAATGACGTTACCCATGCACGGTCCTTGCTCGCTCTTAACCGCGCCCAATTCCGGCATGCCTTGCTCGTCACCGACGGGGTTTTTTCCATGGACGGCGATCTTGCACCCTTGCACGATCTTAGCCAGCTCTGCACCTCATTTAATGCGTGGCTCATGACCGATGACGCGCATGGCTTGGGGGTCATCGGCGGTGGCCGTGGTTCGGCTTTCGCCGCTGGTCCCGGCACTCATGTGCCCCTGCAAATGGGGACCTTGTCCAAGGCGATTGGCGGCTATGGCGGATATTTGTGCGCGTCGCGGCCTGTCATCGATTTGATGAAAACGCGGGCGCGCACTCTGATTTATTCGACCGCCCTGCCTCCGGTGATGGCGGCGGCGGCGATCGCCGCCTTGACAATCATCGAAACCGAGCCTGAATTGACCGCGAAACCTCTTGCCAAGGCGCGGGCTTTCACCTCCCGCCTTGGTCTTCCCGAGGCGCAAAGCCCGATTGTCCCGCTCATCGTCGGCGAGCCGGAATTGGCCTTGCAGGCATCAAACAGACTGGGGGAGGAAGGTTTCCTTGTGGCGCCGATCCGTCCTCCAACAGTTCCCGCAGGCACGGCGCGGTTGCGCTTCGCCTTCACCGCCATGCATCCCGACGAAGAGATCGCCCGCCTCGCCGATGCCGTGCGGCCTCTGATCGCGGGCACGCCCGCGCGCCAGGAAAGGGCACGGGAAACGCGCAAAGGAATGTAAGTGGCCGCGGTCTTCATAACCGGCACCGGGACGGACGTTGGCAAAACTTTTGTCGCAGCAGGCCTCATCCGATGCTTCCGTGCACTAAGCCAACCGGTCAACGCCCTGAAACCCGTCGTGAGCGGCTTCGACCCGGCGGCGCCTTCGGGCAGCGATCCGGCTGTTCTTCTCGACGCGTTAGGCCGCAAAATCAATCTGGAAGAACTCAACCTTATCTCACCCTGGCGGTTGCGCGCTCCACTTTCCCCGGACATGGCCGCGCAGGCCGAGGGCAGAGCAATTGATTTTGAATCGGTCGTCGATTTTTGCCGCGGAGCAATCGCCGGATACGACGGCGTTCTTTTAATCGAAGGAATCGGCGGCGTCATGGTCCCGCTCGACTCGTGCCATACCGTGCTCGATATGATGGTTGCCCTCCATTTGCCATTAATCCTCGTCGCCGGCGGCTATCTGGGGACGCTCAGCCATGTGCTTTGCGCGAAGCATGTCATCCAGCATCATGAGCTTGATCTTTGTGCGATCGTCGTCAGCGAGACAGAGAATTCCCCGGTGCCCATCGAAGCGACCTTGGCAACGCTCGCCAATTTCACAAATGTCCCGGTGCTTGGCTTGCGGCGTCACGCCGCGGCCGCGCAAAACGACGCGGTCTTTCAGCAATTGGTGGAGCTGATTGGTTGAATGCGCCCAGGCTCTGGCCGCGAGCCCTAGTTGCTGCCCGGCTTGGGGCTGATTGTCTGCTTGGCGGGGGAAGCGGGCTGTTTGACACCGAGCCGCTTTAGGGCTTTCCCCTGATTGTGAGCGACCGCAGTTTCAAGTTCGCCCTGCAGCGCCTGGAGCTCTTCCTTGTTTCTAGGTTTCGGCCGGTCGGGATCTAATCCTGTCACCGGCTGGTAGGCGAGACTGTCCGGCGGCGGCCGCGTGTCGCGCACGAAATCCTTCGCCTCCGGGACATCGGCCCATAGTTTCGTGTTCATCAATGTGTCGAGCGGTGAGCCGCCCGTTTTGGCCTGTTGCGCATAAGCAATCTGGCCAAATGTCAGATACATCACGACCAGCACCGCCGCTGTCCGGCGCCAGCTGCGAAAGCAAAGAAGCTGGGTGATCCGTTTCATTTTAACGTGCGAGTATCCGGGCGTTGTTTGGTTGCCTATCCGCACAATCCAAGCTTATTGTGTCGGAACCGCGACGAAACTATTTGCGGATGCAAGGTTTTGCAATTCTTAACGCAGCTTCTCTAGACGTCGCTTAGCAGTCTCGTGAGAGAGCTTGGCTGTTCATGAAAGTCCAATATCGTGTCAAACGCCTCTTCTCTTCCCGCCTGATCCGCAACAAATGCGGAAAAATCAATGAGCCCGACTAAAATCCCGGTCTTGAAGGCCAAAAGCGTCAAGCGCAAGCGCGTTGCGCGCAAGGCCGACGTCAACATTCGGACCGAGGCAGGCGCGGCGCCGGAAACCGCCGCGTCACGGCGCGTCAAGCCATCCGCTGCGGCTGCCAGCCTTAACGGTAAAGTCTCGGTACCTAACCGTACCGGAAATCGCCGCACGGCGGCCGCTCTGGCGCGAATGGGGCCGAATGCGTCGCGCGAAAACGAGGGCCCGGCAAGACCCGACTTCGAACGCTTGTCTTACAATTTGGCGCGACTCATGGAGCAAGGCGGCCGGGCGCTCGCGGCCTATTTCAAGCCTGCCGAGGACGGCGGCAAGACCGATGTTTCCGTCGAACTGACCGATGCTTTTCGTTCGATCGGCCGCATCGCCGAACATTGGTTGAGTGATCCGTCCCGGACCCTCGAAGCGCAATCCGCCTTGACGGTTAAGTTTCTTGGCCTATTGGCGCATAGCTTGCGCCGGATCTCTGGCGAGCAGGAAAATCCGTTTGTTCCCTATGAGCCTTCGGACAAAAGATTCGCCGCCCCCGAATGGCGGGAAAGTCCATTTTTCGATTTCCTCCGTCAGGCCCATTCCATCATCTCGACTTGGGCAGAGGATCTCGTCCAGCGGTCGGGCGATGTCGATCCGCATACACGCGACAAAGCGAGGTTCTACCTGCGGCAGATAACGAGCGCACTTTCGCCGTCGAATTTTATCGCCACCAATCCAGAGCTCATCAAGGAAACCTGGGCAACAAGCGGTGAGAATTTGGCCCGCGGCGCAGCCCTGTTGGCGCAGGACATGGAGGCAGGCAAGGGCACGCTCAAAATCAGCCAGTGCGATACATCCAAATTTGAACTTGGCGTCAATATCGCGACGACACCAGGGAAGGTCATCTTCCGCAACGATCTCATCGAACTCATTCAATATGCGCCGGCAACCGATACGGTTCTGAAGAGGCCTTTGCTCATCATTCCGCCCTGGATCAATAAATTCTACATTCTCGATCTCAACCCCGAAAAAAGCTTCATCCGTTTCGCGGTTTCGCAAGGCCTCACGGTCTTTATCATCTCGTGGGTCAACCCCGACACGCGCCATCGCAATAAGGGGTTTGAAGCCTATATGAGGGAAGGCATCTTCGCCGCCCTCGATGCCATCGAAAAGGCAACCGGCGAGTCCAAAGTAACCGCAATAGGCTATTGCATCGGCGGTACGTTACTTGCCATGACTCTTGCCTATATGGCGCATACCGGGGACAAGCGGATTGCAAGCGCATCATTCTTCACGACCCAGACCGATTTCAGCCAGGCTGGCGATCTCCGGGTGTTCGTTGACGAAGACCGGCTGCGCGCGCTCGAGAAGAAAATGTCGGCGACAGGCTATCTCGACGCATCGGGAATGGCTTCTGCCTTCAACATGCTCAGGCCGGAAGATCTCATCTGGTCCTTTGTCGTTAATAATTACCTGAAGGGGAAACCACCTTTAGCTTTCGACCTGCTGGCATGGAATTCGGATTCGACAAGAATGACGGCGGCCAATCATCTCGCCTATCTCCGTCACTGCTATCTTGAAAACAGGCTCGCGAAGGGCAAGGCAAAATTCGGCGGAAAGCCCCTCGATCTATCGAAAGTCACCGTACCCATTTATCATTTGGCGACGCGCGAGGATCATATCGCCCCGGCGAAATCCGTCTTCATCGGCGCCAAGCTTCTTGGCGGCAAAGTCCGCTTCGTACTTGCCGGTTCCGGCCACATCGCAGGTGTCGTCAATCCGGCCGGCAAGCCGAAATATCAATATTGGCGCGGCAAGGCACCGGCCGGCGAGTTCGAGGATTGGCTTGAGAGCGCGATCGAACATAAAGGAAGCTGGTGGGTGGATTGGATCAAATGGATCAAACGCCAATCGCGCAAGGAAGTGCCGGCGCGGGTGCCTGGCGGCGGCGGTCTACCGCCGATCTGCGACGCGCCCGGCGACTATGTGCGGGTCCGCTATTGAGGCCATTGGGCCATTGGAGCGGGCGAAGGGAATCGAACCCTCGTATGCAGCTTGGGAAGCTGCCGTTCTGCCATTGAACTACGCCCGCCAGAGCCTTCGCGATCGTTCGCAACGGCCAAGTGGAACTCTGGAAAACATTGCGGGAAGATTAGCGCGTCCCCGCAGGTGTTTCAATGGAGGATCGTGAACCAGGCTTATTCGTGGTCCTGCTGACTATCGTTAGACGCCGCCGCTTCAGCCGGCGGGGCAAGGAAGGAAAGAAGCCCCGACACCGGGTTTTGCGGCGATTGCGGCGATTGTTGTGGCGGCGCAGGCTCCAGATCCGGCACGGACGCGGTCTGCAAAGTGTCCAGTTTGTTTTTGTGCTTGGCAAAGTAGTAATAGCCGCCACGATAAAGTGTCGTGGCGCGCTCCTCATCGCCGTCGGCGAGACGGTAGGCATTGGCGAGATAGATGACGCCGTAGGTCAAATTGACTTTCGGATCAAGGAGGCCGCGCGCATCGCCCTTATAGCCCAATCCGCGCGCCGTCCCATATTTAAGCTGCATCAGGCCGAAGCAATGTTTGTGGACGAGGCCCGGTTGGTAGCGGCTCTCGCGCATCACGGTGCGATGGATAAAAGCCTCCGGGACGCCGTGAACCTTGGCCTGCCAGGCGATGATTTCGTCATACGCCGTCGACCTTACAAAGGGACTGGCATTGGCAGCTTGAATCATGCAAAGCGCGCCAAAGGCGCTGAATGGGATGCGCAGCATAGGTGGTGCCTCCATCCGCCCGATTTGAAAGCGGATTGGGGCACCAGAAAGGCATGCCGCGCCTTAGTTAACGTTAACAAGAATCCTGTGATAAAAATACATCACTTCCGGAACAGGCGCCGGTCAGATTTGGCGCGCGATCAGCAAATTCTTGATTTCGGCGATCGCTTTCGCCGGATTGAGGCCTTTCGGGCAGGCCTTGGCGCAATTCAAGATCGTGTGGCAGCGATAGAGACGGAACGGGTCCTCGACATTGTCGAGCCGCGCACCCGCAGCCTCGTCGCGCGAATCGATGAGCCAGCGATAGGCTTGCAGCAGCACCGCAGGGCCTAAATAGCGATCCCCATTCCACCAATAGCTCGGGCAGGACGTCGAGCAACAGGCGCAAAGGATACATTCGTAAAGTCCGTCGAGTTTTTCGCGGTCCTGCGGTGTTTGCAGCCATTCCTTCTCGGGCGGCGGTGTCGTCGTTTGCAGCCAGGGCTCGATCGAGGCATGCTGGGCGTAAAAGCCGGTGAGGTCGGGCACCAGATCCTTCACCACAGGCAAATGCGGCAAGGGATAGATTTTGACGGCCCCCTTGATCTCATCCATGTATTTTGTGCAGGCGAGCGTATTCGTCCCGTCGATATTCATCGCGCAGGAGCCGCAAATGCCTTCCCGGCACGAGCGCCGGAAGGTGAGCGCCGGATCGATCTTGGATTTTATCCAAATCAACGCATCGAGAACCATCGGGCCGCAATCGCCGCGGTCGACATAATAGGTGTCGATGCGCGGGTTTTGGGTGTCGTCCGGGTTCCAGCGGTAAATCTTGAATTCCGTCTGACTCTTGGAGTCGCCGTGCTTCGGCCAGGTCTGTCCGGTGCCGACGCGTGAATTGGCGGGAAGTGAGAATTCGACCATTTGGTTTTCTTACCTTTTAGTCAATATACGCGCGCCTTTGGCTCGATATAATGCATCTCGTTGGTCATCGTGAAGCTGTGTACGGGACGGTAATCGATCGACACCGTGCGGGCATCGAGGTCGATCGTGGAGAGCGTATGCTTCATCCAGTTGACGTCGTCGCGCGCCGGAAAATCTTCCCGCGCATGAGCGCCGCGGGACTCAGTGCGGCCTGCCGCGCCATCCATGGTGACGACCGCCTGGACGATGAGGTTGTCGAATTCCAAAGTCTCAATGAGATCCGAATTCCAAATCAGCGAGCGGTCAGTCACGGAAATCTGGTCTCTGGCCGCCCAGACCTCATGGATCAGTTGCGAGCCTTCCTCCAATACCGGCCCGGTGCGATAGACCGAGCAATGCGACTGCATCACCTTCTGCATCCTGAGGCGCAGTTCGGCGGTCGGGATCGCGCCCTTGGCATGGCGAAAATGATCAAGGCGGGCAAGCGCTTTGTCCGCCGAGTCCGCCGGAAGCTCGGCCTGTTTGGCGCCAGCCGTCACGATTTCTGCTGCGCGGAGACCCGCGGCGCGGCCGAAGACGACAAGATCGATGAGCGAATTCGAGCCAAGCCTGTTGGCGCCATGAACCGAAACGCAAGCCGCTTCGCCGAGCGCCATGAGGCCTGGCACGATAACATCGGGGTCACGGCCTTTCTTGATGACGACCTCGCCGTGAAAATTCGTGGGAATGCCGCCCATGTTGTAATGGGCGGTAGGAATCACAGGGATCGGCTCCCGGGTTACCTCCACGCCGGCGAAGATCCGGGCGCTTTCGGAAATGCCAGGCAAGCGTTCGTGCAGGATTTTTGGGTCGAGGTGTTCGAGGTGCAGATCGATGTGGTCCTTGTGCTTGCCGACGCCGCGGCCTTCGCGGATTTCGACGGTCATCGCGCGGGACACCATGTCGCGCGGAGCAAGGTCCTTCACTGATGGCGCATAGCGCTCCATGAAGCGTTCGCCTTCAGAATTCGTCAAGAACCCCCCTTCGCCGCGGCAGCCTTCGGTGATGAGACAACCGGCGCCATAGATCCCGGTTGGATGAAACTGCACGAATTCCATGTCCTGCAAGGGTAGCCCGGCCCGCAGAACCATGGCATTGCCGTCTCCCGTGCATGTATGCGCCGAGGTCGCCGAGAAATAGGCGCGGCCGTAGCCGCCGGTCGCTAGGATCACGAGTTGCGAGCGGAAACGATGAATGGTCCCGTCGTCGAGTTTGAGACAGATCACGCCGCGGCAGCGGCCCTCCTCCATGATCAGATCGATGGCAAAAAATTCAATAAAAAATTCGGTCTTGTGACGCAGGGCCTGACCATAAAGCGTATGCAGCATCGCGTGGCCGGTGCGGTCGGCGGCGGCGCAGGTGCGCTGCGCAGGCGGCCCCTTGCCATAGTCGGTGGTCATCCCGCCGAACGGGCGCTGATAGATACGGCCATCCTCGGTGCGTGAGAACGGCACGCCCCAATGCTCGAGTTCGTACACAGCGGCCGGCGCATTACGGCAGAGATATTCGATGGCATCCTGATCACCAAGCCAATCCGACCCCTTGACGGTGTCATACATGTGCCATTTCCAATTGTCCGGCCCCATATTGGCGAGCGAGGCGGCGACACCGCCTTGCGCCGCGACCGTGTGCGAGCGCGTCGGAAATACCTTGCTGATGCAGGCCGTGCGCAATCCCGCCTCCGAACAGCCGACGGTTGCCCGCAGCCCCGCGCCCCCCGCGCCAATGACGACGACATCGAACGTATGATCGGTAACCGGATAAGCGGCGCCATTGCGCGCAGGAGCCGCATTGCCGTTGACTGTGGTGCTGGAAGTCATGCCATTGTCTCTCGAAAGATCCTTGCAGGCTTACGCCATAGACGCGTGTAGGCGAGTTTCACCCGCGGCGCCATCTCCTCACTGCCGGCTTCTCAGCTCAAGCTCAGTTTCAAGGCCGCGTAAACGCAAGCCAAACCGATGCAAACCGAGAAAAACAAATTGGCGATGAGCGACCACTCCTTCAGATGCGCGTCATGCACGTAATCGTCGATAACCGATTGCATTCCAATCTTCATATGGACGATCCCGGACAAGATGAAGAGAAGCAGGATGATCACCAGAATGGGATGCCCGAGTTCGGCGCGCGCTGCCGCATAATCCTTGCCGGCAAGCGACAGGACGATCGCAATGAAAGCGATCGACAAAGGGACCAAGGCGACGGAGGTGACCCGCATGTTCCATGCGTCAGCGGTGCCCGATTTGGCGGAGCCGAGTAAGCGCGTCTTGCGCATCACCGGCGTAACCGGCGTGGGACCTGTCGCCATGATTGTCTTTCCTCCAAACCTTTCCGGCCCTGCCGCAAATGCAAATCTGCCCGGACAGCCAAGACAGTTTTATGATACCAGATAAGCAATGCCCCAGACGCCCACTGTGAGGACAATACCGCCGACCAAAGTGGCTTGCGCCAGCCATTCGCGCTGCGGGGCCGCAAAACCGTGACCCGTGTCCCAAATGATGTGGCGTATTCCGCCAAGAAGATGATGAAACAAGGCCCAGGTGAATCCGAACAAGATCAGTTTGCCAGGGATCGAATAGACACAAGACGCGGCTGCCGCGTAGGCGCCAGGGCTTGCCGATGCGGCGATCAAGAGCCATGCCAGCAACAGAGTGCCAAAATAAAGTGCAACCCCGGTGATTCGATGGGCGATCGACATGATCATGGTCAGCATCGGGCGGTAGATTTGCAGATGCGGAGACAACGGCCGGCGATTTTCCAGGCCGCTCCTGCCAGGCTCCACGTGCGTCATGAAACTTTACCCCCGCTTATCAAAAATATATGCCAATTCCACTAATGCAAATGGTTACTCCCGGCAACGCGAACATTGGAAAAAGTCAAAATCGCTTCCGGCGATGGAAATAGGCTATCATGTCTTGATGCTCCGTGGCACAAATCTGGCTCGGTAAGATTTCTAAGAACGGACCATTCGGCAAAAGCGGTTTTTTGGAACCGTGCGTGCCGGAACAAAAGGGAAAAAGATGGCAATCTGTCTGGGGTTCGCCAAGCCTCCCTGGCCATGCCGAGCGCTGCCACCCGCAGCAAGCGCCTGGAGGGCGGTTCCGGCGGATCGCCGGCGGGAACCCGGCGCGCGGCTGCCTATGAGCATGTTCGAGCGCAGCCTGCCCGAATACTTTCGTCTTGCTTGCAAATGGCACCGCTGGACGGCAAAAGCGAAGTCCCAATGGCCTATTCAGCTTCGGTGGACGGCATGATCATGCGGGGCTGCAAATTTGTCGCAAGGGTGCTTGTTGCCGGTTCTCTGGCGGCAGCCTGCTGGCTATTGCTTGCGTTCGCGGGATTGCCGTCGGCCGCCTTGGCGGCGGCGGGCCATGTCACAATCATGTCGGGCGGGGTTCCGCGCACCGCGATCCTCGTCGAGCACCGGCGCCTCAAGCAGGGCCGCCGGCCGATCGTCATCATCTTGCGCGGCGCCCGGGCCAAGGGCTCCCGTCTGCGGCGGACGTTCGCCTTCGAAGAAATGGTGCGATCGTCTGGCACGGTCTTTGTCTACCCGCAACCTCTATCCGGCCATTGGGCAAACGCGCCTGGCCCCGAGGCTACCCGCGATTCGGCATTTCTCCATGAGCTCATTGCAAAATTGATCGCCCAAGGAATTGCCAACCCGGGCAAAATTTTCCTGGTTGGCTTGCGAACTGGCGGGGTGATGGCCTTGCGCCTCGCCTGTGATCAAAAAATCAGTTTCGCTGGACTGGCCGTTCTCGGCGCCAGCCTGCCTTCGGATCTCGAGGACTCTTGCAAGCCATCGCATCCGATTCCTCTGTTGATGATCGCCCATACCGATGACCCCGTGGTTCCCTTTCACGGCGGCGAGGCAAATTTTCCGCATGGCAAGACGGCGCTCATTTCGGTTGAGGCAACGCTAGGTCTTTTCAGCAAAGCCGCCGGCTGTGAGGGTGCCGTCAGCATCACGGCCTTTCCCGACAAGGAGACCCGCGACGGAACCCACGCCACTCTCGACAAGCCGAACAATTGCAAAGTCCCGATCGAATTGGTTCGGATCGAAGGCAGCGATCACGGACCGCAGCCGCCTTCGAACGAAGCCGGACCCGGTTTTGGGGAAGGCCTCAGCAACGGCGATGTCAATAGCGCAAAGCTGGTTTGGGATTTCTTCCGCCCCCTCGGCGGCTGACCCTTCGCGCCCGAAATATGAGCTGGGACGGACGCCGCCTCGGGCTTCAATTTGACATCTGAATGATGTCACGCACAACCGGATAGACTTCGTTGTTCCAGCGCCGGCCGCTGAAGACTCCGTAATGGCCGACACCCGTCTGCACGCGATGCAGCTTCATGTGCTGGCGTAGCCCGGAACAGAGGTCTTGTGCGGCGAGCGTTTGACCGAGGCCGCAAATATCGTCCCGCTCGCCTTCAACGGTCAGCAGCGCGGTGCGCCGAATGGCGCGGGGTTCGACCAAGCGGCCATGCACCTTGAGCTTACCAAGCGGCAGCAGATGGTCTTGAAAAACTGCCTTGATGGTTTCGAGATAGAATTCCGCCGGCAAATCCATCACCGCGAAATATTCTTCATAGAATGTCTGGATGACCTGAAGCTTGGTTAGATCATTGGCAGCGCGAGCTTCTGCCATATCGTCGAAGGACCGCAGATGGCGCTCCAAGTTCATGCTTAGGAACGCCGCAAGCTGCATGAAGCCGGGATAGACCAGGCGTTGCGCGCCTTTGTAGCGGAGCGGTACGTCATAGATGAGTTTCTGTTCGAACCATTCTATCGGCCGATCGGTGGCAAGTGCATTGACCTTTGTCGGGCTGACGCGCGTATCGACCGGGCCCGCCATCAAGGTCATGCTGCGCGGCTGCGCATCGTCGCCGACTTGCGCCATTAGCGCGGCGGCGGCAAGGACGGGAACGCAGGGCTGGCAAACCGCAATGACATGAGATCCCGGACCCATCACTTGCAGAAATTTGATCACGTGATCGACGAAACCACCAAAATCAAAACGGCCCTCGGCAAGGGGCACATCGCGAATATTATGCCAGTCGGTAATATAGACATCATGGTCGACCAGCAGCGTTTTGACCGTCGCGCGCAATAATGTCGCGAAATGGCCGGACATCGGAGCAACCACCAATACCCGCGGTTGTACCGCCTCGGTTTCCTTCTTGAAGTGCAGCAGGGTGGCGAAGGGAGTAGAAGTGGTCGCCTCTTCCGTCACAGGGACGAGACGATTGCCCATCGCGACGGAGTCGATCCCAAAAGGAAGCCGTTCATGGGTGACGGCGAGATCGCCGAAAGTTTCCAAGACGCCGCCGAATTTGCGGATTGACCAGTCTGGGCGGAGCAATGGCCATGGCAAGCGCAGTGTCTTGCCCGCGGCGGCGGCAAGCGGCCTGATCAGATCGAGAAAGCTCTCATGCCTACTATAAGCTTGATAAATCAATTAGATTCCACCATAATTGAGGGCATAGTAGTAGCAGAGAGGCTTTGGTTGCCGGGGGACTTGCGGTATCTTCGTCCGTGCAGCGAGGCTACAATAGTTTGTTTTGGTTCTCAAGCGGGCCGAAATGACAAATTTACGGAGGAAAGGACGCTCATTGGCCGACGCCACACTCACAATCAGCAGCAAGAACTATTCCTCATGGTCGCTGCGCGGCTGGTTACTGACCAAATTTTCAGGTCTCCCTTTCACCGAGAATGTCATCTCGGCAGATGACCCGTCGATGCGCGACGAACTCCTGCTGTTGTCCTCCTCATTCCTCGTGCCCAGCCTGATCCACAACGGAATCAGCATATGGGACACGCTGGCCATTGGCGAGTATCTCAACGAGATCAAACCCGAGGCGCACTTATTGCCGGCCGATCCCGTCAAGCGGACACGCTGCCGCTCGATTTGCGGAGAGATGCATTCCGGCTTTGGCGCCATGCGCTCGGCTCTGCCGATGAACTTGCACGGCGATTTTCCGAACTTCAAAGTCTGGAAGCGAGCGCAGGCCGATATCGATCGCATCACCACGATCTGGCGGGAGTGTCTTGATCTTTCCGGCGGCCCTTTTCTGTTGGGCGCACGATCGATGGCCGACGCAATGTATGCCCCCGTGGTGACAAGATTTCTCACCTATCATGTCAAATTGGATTCCGTGAGCGAAGCTTACTGCAAGGAAATCATGGCGCTGCCCGAAATGATCCAATGGATCGAGGCAGCCAAGCAAGAACCCCGTCAGATGGAAGAACTCGAGGTCGAATTCTGATGTTCTTGTTGCCGAAGCGAGTAGATTTTCCGCATGAGGATTGGGACAAACTCACCGGAAGCCAATAGGCTGCGATACCGGCGAGCGCAACACTCGGCGTTAGCACAGAACAACGTCCTACGCCGTTTCGCTCACGGACAATAATATGACGATCTTATGAATGATCTAGCGCAATACTTGGGTTGCACGGCCGTGCTTTACTTGTGTTCAACGCTCTGAACACGACTTCAATGCACCGGCATCCCCATGAAATCCGAAATCATCGAGCAGCTTGGACAGACGGATCTTCTGCTGCCATCCCTCCGCCGAGGGATTGGCAGCCAACGATCGGGTAAAAGCCCGGCTCAGTGCCTTGCAGACCGTGGGCCGGCATGCGCGCGATCCCAACGCCGTGCGCTTCGACCTCACGGATGAGTGCCACGCTGCCGGCATTGATCCCCTGCCGATGGAGGCGCTGGTCAATCGCGCCAGCCTGATGGCTGGTGAGCAAATCACGGCACCCGGCCTCGGCAAGCTTGGGGAGGCGATTTGGGACGATGTGGCTGCCATGGTCCGGGCCGCTCAAGCGGGCGATGCGGCCCAGGGCGATGCGTTGCTCGCCCGCCTTTCCGCGATCAAAGCGGCCGGCTGGCCGGGACCGTCGGATACGATCGGGCTCGCGCAAATCGCCAGGCTCACCGGGCTTTCCGGCAAAGACGGCGAGAGCTTGCATCGCCTCGTCATAGATCTGCACAAGGCCTTGAATGGGCTTGCCGCCGCCCACGCGGAAGAAGTGCTCGCGGGCGCGCATGTCTATGGATTGTTGCCGGAGGACCGGCCAGCAATCGAGGCGTTCATGCGTGGGGTCGAAATCACCGCCAAGCTGAAATTCGGTCATCCTGGGCTTGCGACGACGGCGTCGCGGTCGGAGGCGCGGCTTACGATCCAGAACGATATTGGAGAAACCGACGCGCATGTGGTCGTGATCGCGGTTGAACAGGACGCGGTGACGGCTACCTACTCGGACGTTCATCTGGCATGTGCGAAGTTCTTTACCGGCCTCTGCCGGGATTTTCCGGTTTCGTGGAGCGGGCTTGAACGCAAGGGCGCGGAAGGTCTCGGTGAAAGTGGAGAGTTCTATCTCGTCACAGGCCGGTATCCGGCCAATGACAGCGAGCGCCGTGACAGTTTTCTCGAAGCGGTCGGTGCCTCCCTTGTCTTCCTGATTGACTGGAACAAGGCCCGCAAGGTCCTGCGGACGTGGTTACCCAAGGCCGACGCGGTCCACATCCTCGATTGGGCGGCACGCAATCGATTCGGTCACAGGGGTTTCCTTGAACTGGGCGGAAGCGAACTCGTCGCATCGGCCGTGAATCACGCGACACCGGCCCGAATAGGATTCGGCGAGCGATTGGACCAAGCGCTCGGGCGCGAAGCGGCTGTGGATTTTCTTAAGACCGTTCTGCGCATTTCGGCCGAAGCCTTGCTGGAAGGAGGCTCGGTCCGGCTGGCGAGAGATCGCATCGAGGCAGACCTCGACCGGCATTTGCAACGTGTTGATGCCACGCTGTTGGCAATCGTCGTACGTCAGGCCGGCCTGGCGCGCGAGATCGCCGCCGGGATCGCGCATTTCATCACCGAACAGCAGGCGCAGAGGCCATTCGACCGTGCGGCAATGGCGATGCAGGCGCGACGCATTGAGGAGAAGGCCGATAAGATCGCGCTCGATGCGCGTAGCGAGATTGCGCGGTTTGACGCCGACCCTGCCATCGAGCGCCTCGTAAACCGCATCGAGGAGGTGATCGATGAACTCGAGCAAGCGGCGTTCGTCGCTTCGCTTGTCCCAAGCGAAATTGCTCCGGACCTACTCAAGCTGCTCGCCGAACTTTGCACCATTGCGGTCTCAGGTACGGAGGCGGCCGCGATCAGTGTTGCCGCCGCCGCCGACGTGCCGGAAGGACACCGCGTCGATTCCGAGGATGCACTCGCGGCAGTTGGCCGGCTCTTTGAGGCGGAACACAATGCCGACGCGGCGGAGCGCATGGTCACGGCGATCGTCCTACGCGGTGAATTCGATCTGAAAACAGCGCTGTCCGTTCTCGAGCTTGCACGTGCTCTTGAACGGGCAACTGACAGGCTGGCAGGCTTCGGACATCTGCTGCGCGAGCACGTGCTTGCGGATCTGTCAGCGTAAGACGGGGGAGGCGGCGATGCAGATTGTTCGCATTGGGGATGGATCAACCAGGCAGTATTCCGCTGACACGATAGGCGCGAAGGCGGCCAATCTGGCGCGCATGGCCGCTCTCGGATTTTCCGTGCCGCCTGCATTCGTGCTCCCGGTCAAGCTATGTGCTGCAATCGTCGCGGACGATCCCCACGCAAGGCAAACACTGATCGATGGTCTGACCGAGGGAATTCAATTCCTTGAGAAAGCCACCGGCAAACTGTTCGGCGATCGGCGCCGTCCGCTGTTGGTGTCGGTGCGTTCAGGCGCGGCACGATCCATGCCTGGAATGTTGGAGACGGTGCTCAACGTCGGCTGCACATCGGCAGCCGTTCACGGTCTCATACGTATGACCGGGCATCCGCGTTTTGCCTGGGACTGCCGGCGCCGGTTTCTCGAAAGCTATGCGAGCGTGGTCCTCGGCTTCGACTCTGCATTATTTGCTGGGCGTATCGCCGAATTAGTCGCCGCCGAAGGCGCCGGCAGCGCGCGGGCGCTCGACGGCGAAATCCTAGAGCGTCTCGCAGGATATTACGAACAAAGAATTGCGGACGAGGACTGCATCCTGCCCGAAGATCCAATGGAACAGCTTAAGGCCTCGGCGCAAGCGGTGTGTAGCTCATGGACAAGCGATCGCGCCCGCATTTATCGCGAGCATGAGCATCTCGATGATCTGCTGGGGACCGCTGTCACGGTCCAGGCCATGGTTTTTGGAAATCGCGGCCTCTCCTCGGGAGCTGGCGTCGCGTTTTCGCGCGATCCTTCGACCGGCGCGGCGCAGCCGGTTGTGGACGTCTTGTTTGAGTCCCAGGGCGACGACGTCGTGTCTGGAAGCCATACGCCTGATACCGAAGCGGCCATTGCCCGTTCATGTCCGGCCGTCGCAACGCAATTGCGCGAAACGCTTGCGCGCCTCGAACAAGAGTTCCGTGACGTGCAGGATGTCGAGTACACGATCGAGGAAGGCAAATTGTGGATTTTGCAGACTCGCCCGGCGAAACGGACGCGGCTGGCTGCGGTGCGATTTGCGATCGCCTTCGTCGACGAAGGATTGATCACACCATCTGCAGCTTTGCTGCGGCTGATTGGCTTGGACTTAAACGCGATTGCTCGCAAACGACTGGTCGATGTTCATGAGCCGGTTGCACGCGGGACAGGTGCATCCGCAGGGATTGCCGTTGGACGCGCAGCCTTTGACTCTGAGAGCGCCGAACGGCTGGCGGCGAGCGGCGGCCCGGTGATCCGGGTCGGCCGGATACCAGCACGTCAGATGTCGCGGGCTTCGCTGTCTCCGCCGGAATTATGACAGCCGTCGGCGGGCGAACCGCGCATGCGGCGCTTGTCGCACGCCAGATGGGGAAGCCTTGTATTGTCGGGTCCGCGGCGCTCACGGTTGATGCCGCGAGTCATAGCGCGCAACTCGCCGGGACCCCGATCAAAGAGGGGGATTGGCTTTCGATCGATGGTGAGGCGGGAACAATCTATCTCGGTCAATGCAACGTCGCCGTCGATCGGCCGGAAGCGGAGCTGGCAGAAGTCGAGCGCTGGCGCGCCGAAGCAGGTTCCGAGAAAGTCGGCGGACTTGATCGATCCGAATATGCGCCGACTCTTTCGGTTTGAGCGATTCCTTTCCGATCACACTCGCAAAACCGAAACCCACCCAAAATCTCCGTAAAGACTGCCATTCGAACCGGCGAGGCGGCCGGGGCATCTTCAGCAAGCGATTTTCTCTGTCCGGATTTTGCGGCGGAAGACTCGTTCAGAGAGACGCCCAGCCCATAGCGATCTCTTTGATAGTGAGCGGCATGATGTCCTGGCTCACCGCGATCCGGTCGTGGCTTTGCAGCCGCTTGGCCGTTTTGGATCATTGTGGCGTGAATGCCACATATGTGGCAAATTTTTGACCCGCCGGTTTTAATCGCCTTAATATGATAATTTATTGCTGCGGCGGGTTTGGCCCACCCATTTTGATGCCCTATCAGTTTTGCCATCCCCGTCGCGCCTTTGCACACAGATGAGCCAAAGCAATCGTCGAGGCCAAGGATCGGGACGGTTCGCGTTCTCATTCCGGCATGAACACCGCTGCGGCCGGGAGGGCTTCCCAGGCAACCTCTTCCCGGCGGGAGGCCCGTTCATGCATCGATCATCGCGGCTAACATCTCGAAGCGGTGCAAATTTACACCTTGAATTCTCTTGTGGCGGCGCAATTTGTTCGCTTGGTTCTCCAGAATTTTATGGACAATTCCATGCACTCACCTGATCAAGCGCGCATGTGATTGGGTTGTTGCGAGGAGCAATCAAGCCGTCACTGATCTTAAGAAAAACCGCAGCCTATTGATCCTCTTCGTTGCCGCAGCAAGAGCGCCTTTTGCCCTACCCATGGAATCCTATAATCGAAAAGGAAACGCTCAGATTCAAAGCGTTGGATCATGTCGAAACCGAAAAAGCCAGGCGGCTCTTTCAGGATATGCTCGACCGCGCTTGCCAGTCCAAGGGAGCGAAAAATGAGTGAAGGCATTGTGGGGGGCACTCCGAGGCCGCGCCATGAGGCGTATGCGCTTGTTGAAGGCTCGCTGGGGCCGCGCCGCGATTTCAGGATCACGGTCGGACTGCGCGAGGGTTGGGATGCGGAGGGCCGGGTGTACGACGTCACAGAGGCCGTGCGCACGGCACGGGCTTGGATGAGCCGCCGGGTCAATGCCGGCCAGCCCGCGCTTTCTGGCATGTTCACCCGCGCCGAGGTGACCTATGCCTGGCCCCGCCCGGACGGCTCGGCCGGCTCCGACCGCGAACCGGTGGCAGTTTTCACCGGCGAGGCCGTGCATGCCTATCTGGGACATTTACCCGACCAGGATATCGAGGCGATGCTGAACGAATTGGCGGTCGAACTCGGGGCGGCCTTGGGCCAGGAACGGCTCTATGTAGCGTTCTGCGACCGGACTTGGATCCTCGATTCGGGTGAGTGTCAGGCGTAGTGATACTGTCGCGCTCAAGCCTTTTCTTGGCGATGCATCTAGGGTGCTTGCCAACCCCGCCAGAGGGAATCCTGTGACCGAAAAGGATTCGCTGTCATTCTAAGATTTGAAGCGAGTTAGCCGCGCAACGCGATTGTCAAAACAGGAATAGGAATAGGCCAGCATATTAGGCATGGGTCCCGTCGTCGCTTCAACGTGAAGCTGATGCGCCAAAATAATTGGCGACGTGCTTGTTCGGCAATTTGACGGAGCCCTCAAAATCGCTCGGGAGGACGCGTGGCAATGACAAGGTAGACGAGCAGACCGATCACCATGATCGCGCTGAGGATAATCCCGACTATCATAAATAACGCCTCACAATTTGTAGCAAGCACAAAGCCAAAGCACGGTGATGGTAAAACCGGCAATTCCATTCGCGACAAAGATCAAATCGCCGATCATTGAGGCCATTTGGAGGAGTCTTTTGGTGCATCACCAGCCACCGTAAAACGCCAAAATTTTAAATAGCGAATGCATTCTACGTGTTGATCTGCCGCAATTTCCTGGCGAACCGGTTGCCGATTTATCAATCATGGTCTGTGCGAAAAAGCACAGCTCCAGATATCGCGAGCCGCGTACGCGTAACCCTGTACATTGGCGGCTCTTGGGCAGCGGCCGATTTTGCAGACCTTAAGGGTTGGTGCCCGGCAAGATTGGGCGCTCACCCATGATGAAATCATCACCGGACGCAGCGGGTCAGGCAATGAGCGCTGCACGAATTCTGATATGTGAAAAACGACAAAACACGATGAATATTGAATTTAGCTCAAATGGGTGATGATGAGTGCGAATAATTGTCACTAAACTCATCATATTTCAGAAAAATGCATTTGAGGGGCGGACAATGGGGATTTTGAAAGCGGAATTTCACCAACCAACAGCGGAAGAAATACAAGTCCTTGTGCAGCGGGCATATGACGCAGGCTGCTTCCGAGGCCGCGAGGAAACAAGGCGCGCATTGCAAGGTCTTAAGGGGTCGGCCAACGGCGGAAACCTTGCTGCTGACCAGGTCAGCATTTGGATGGCAACGAGGAATACAATCACGAGCTGCAGCTTAACCAATGACATCAAACGTTTGAGGCATGATCTTGCCGAACTGGAAGAGATGGTGAGGCTTGGCGCGGGACTACCGGGGGATCAGCAAACAATAGAGATGATCAAAGTTCTTCTCGGGCTGAACCATAAGATCACGCCGCCCGTGCCGCTCATCCTCAATGAGATCGAGAGAGATATCCAAACCAGGCATTGAGGCTGGCACTTGCCAAGGCAGTGAAAAATGCGCTGCCAGGATGAGCTCGGGGTAGCGGCTAGCATGAGTCCAGGATGGTCGCAAAACCGAGTGGGTTAATCGATCGAATGAAAAAGGGCGGCGCATTGGCGCGCCGCCAAGGTCCAGAGCTGGGAGGGAATGGGCTCTGTTATCCAAATAGATAGCCCATGAGGTTTGGCAAAGTCGGTGCGTCACCGCACATGGCCTCAACAAAGGGTTAAAGAGCAGCTGGCGCGGCCGCGGCTGGCAAGCGGGATGAACGCAGTGTTGCGGCCTTGGAACTTCACCGAACCCGGCGTGTTTGGCCAGCTCATTCAAGAGAGAGCGGACGCCTTCACGATGGGGTTTTGATGAAACTCTATGGCCCGATGGTGGTTATCCTCTCGCTGAAAATCATAATCTTTGCCGCAATCAGCTTTCAGGTGCCTTGCTGAAAAACTTAACGGATCAAGACACGGCCCGGAAACCACTGCGCAAATAATGTGGCGATGCGCGACCGGCGACAGGAGGGCCAAATGATCTCCGCGTGCTTTCTTTTCTTCTGTTGGTTTGCACCGCCGGCCGCCGTGCCGGATGGCGCGGGAGGATACGTTCCTTTTACCAATAGCCGTGTCATGCCGGACGGATCGCTGCGGCCATATGCCCCTGCGATCGACGGAGTGCCAAGCCCCGTACCGGACGGCCCATATCCGTTCATTGTGCCCATGCCAGGGGTGCCAGCGGATTTCCCTGATCTTGTCGAAGGGCCGCCTCCGCCCCCGGACTATTCCTATCGGGAAGGCTATGCCGTGCCAGGAGCAGCGTCTCCACAGAAGTCATCATCTTTGTCGCCACGGCGGCACGATCCGACGCGAACAACGCATCAATCCTGTTACGACGGGAACGGGAAATTCATTGGTGCAGATAATCAAGTGTGCCGGTGACGGTAGGGGCAGGGCAGCGCGAATGGGGCAACGAGTACAAGTGGCCTCGAACGTCTCGAGTATGACCCGCGCCAGCACGCAAACCGGGCATCATTCAATCTCGAGCTAAGGAAGCGTGCGATGATCGGCATTGCGATGATCGGAGCAGCGATCGTGCTCATAGTCATATATTTTTGGAAGTTTAATCGATAAGGCCGTTCCGCCCACCTGTAATGGCCCCGGTAGGCCCAATCAAGAATGGATCATCGTCTGGCCTTTCTTTTATGTGGGGGGCTTCCGTTGTGGCTTGGTCTTTGCCAGACTGTTGAGCGCTGCCGTGATCTCTGGCCAATATTCAATTGGGATGCTTTTCGCATCAAAGATGACGTTTTTGTTGGGCACAATTTCTGTCCAGGCTTTCTGAATAGAATGATCCGCGACGCCCTGCTCATGAGCTTGACGCCTCGCTTGGCAGAGATCAGACCACTTCTCTCGCAGTTCATTTGTCCATTTCATGGTTACTTCCTTCGGACGGTAAAGCTCGACCAATTCGCGCCATGTATAGCTATGGGTGAAGCGTCCGCACATAAGGCCATATATGATCTATTCGCACCAAGTGGCAAAGCTTCGCCGCTGGCAAATTGCGCCTCGAACGCGCTTTCGAACGCCGCGATGGCTTCGGCGCGCTCGACCAGGACAAGGTCATCGTCCAACTTTTTGAGGCCGGAGTAATTGGCCGAGCCAGTGCGCAATATGTAGCCATCGATCTCATAGGCCTTCAAATGCATTGACACAATGCGGTTGTGCTTGACAAGTCGATCCCGGCGAAGCTTGATCCCCATATGTGGATGGTCGGCCGCCCACCAATCAGCGCACTGAGCAGCTCGAGGCGCATCAATCGAGTCGAGACCGTCTCAAAGTTGGGGGTGTTGTGCGGCACGACATTGCTGGCCGCGCGTCGATTGGGCGAGAGCAATGTGGTCTTGTTCGAATGTTCCGTTGGTGACGGACGTCCGTACCTTCAGCATGAAGTGTGCATCTCTCGGTGACCAGCGTGTCAATCGGCTTCGAATTTTGACCCCCGATTGGAGTGCGCCCCTACGGGCGGG
>CAYTRB010000030.1:0-26983 GCA_964440215.1 uncultured Methylocapsa sp. | reverse complement strand
TATGACTATCTTGAACTTGATCATAGCAAGCTAGCTTGCTATAGTGAACAAACATATACGCTAAACTGTAGCCATCTCAACGTTTGCGACTGAATCGGTACATAAGCTATAAATGAGGAAACGGCCGTGCTCTCGACAGGGCAGACATCGCAACTTTTCATCCGGGCGTTATGACAGGGCAAGCTGCGGCGTTTGGCGCCGGACGATGTCATTCTGATTATCAATCTGACGATAACGTGATGTCGGCGGCGACATCTTACGCTGGCACGACCGAGCCGCCGGAGGTCTTTCTCTTCCCCGGCCTCGGCGATATGAGCGAGCTCGCTCTCCTGCGCGCCGGCTGCGAGCCCGCCCTGCGCTTCGTGCCGATCAACGTTCCCACCTGGACCGAGATCTATGCCAACGGAATCGACCTGGGTGGGCTTATCGCGCAATGCATGACGCAGATCGAGACCCATGCGCCGCTCGGCCCGCTACGGCTAGCTGGCTACTCCTTCGGCGGGCTTATCGCCTTCGCCGTGGCATCGGCGTTCGCGGCATCGGGTCGCGTCGTCGCGCTGTTGGGAATGATTGACAGTGAGGCGAACCCGGCGCGGGTAAACGTGCCGCTGTCGCCGATCAATCAGCTGTCGCGCTTAGCCAGTGCGATCCGCCGAGGCGAAATGGCACCCGAAATCGGCCGCCTCATCTCCGGCATGCTGATACGCAGCCCCTGGCTGCTGCGACGCGCTGCCAGGATACGCCATATCAGGCTGCCGCTGATCATGGACGAGCAGATGCACGTTCGCCTCCAGATGCGCGCCCGCATAATCATGCTGCGCGAGCTGTTCGACCGGATGGCCACCACCGACGCGCCGTTGGACATCGACGCTGTTCTGTTCCGGTGTGTCGGGCAGGAGCTGGGTACTACCGATGACCTCGGGTGGGGGCGCCATTTGGCGAGTCTGCGAATCGTCCCGATCGCAGGCGACCATAATAGCCTCAAGGACCCCGCGAATATTGCGTCGCTCTGCGTGTCCTTCATCGCGGCGATGCGCAGCGTTTAAGTCGGAGCTTGAGCCACTCCGCCGTCCAGCACCTCCCGGGCCTTTCTCGAGAGTTCGGAGATCGTGTAGGGCTTCGGTAGCAACGCTAGAGGCAACTCATAATTGCGGCTTTGGGCGATGGTGTTGGCAGCGAAGCCGGAGGTGTAGACGATTTTCAGTCCAGGCCTCATAAGCCATTAAAAATCACCAAACCAAAGCCTAATCCTATCGCAAGATTGCGTTTGCCCCAAATCCTGGTTTCGCACGCCGAGCCGCCTGGCAAAGGTGCATTGGCGCGGATCGTCAATCGTACCAAAATGTTTCACGTGAAACAGTTTTGTCCGATTAAGGGGTAAAACCGGACAAAACTGATGGGTGAAACTTCAGCCCCGCCGCAGATTTCGCCGCAGACCCTTATCCCGGATTTCATTGTTCTTGACATTCGCTGTCATGGCCGGGGCCGCGTCACCCGCCGCAAGGTCAAATTGATGCGGCCGCCGCCTGGCAGCAGCCTTGAGGAGCCAGTAAAAATCTTGTCCACGCCGTGGTATATCAGCCGCGCGGCGCCGCCCATCACAAGAATATCGCCGGAACAGAGTTCGAGCTTTTTTGCCGGATCGCCGCGGGCCAAACCTCCGTAGCGGAAGCAGCAGCTGTCACCGAGCGAGATCGAGACTACGGGTGCCGCCAGCTCCAGTTCGTCGCGGTCCTGGTGCAGCCCCATCCGTGCGTGGCTATCATAGAAATTGACCAGGCAGGCCTCCGGCGGATGCGGATAGGAGCCCAAAGCCCGCCATGCGTTCAGTGCCAGAAGAGGGATGGCGGGCCAAGCTGCCCCGGTCTCCGGATGCACCGTCTGGTACCGGTAGCCTCCTTCTCGGTCGGACACCCAGCCGAGGCTGCCGCAATTGGTCATTTTGACCGAAAACGCCCGGCCTGAGCGCGGCATGCGCGGGATAAACCAGGGCGCTTGCAAGACGGCATCCGCTACCTCTCCGGCAAAAGCGTGTTGCGCAGCGTCATCGAGATGGCGCTGGAAGAGGGTCAGCCCCGGAGCCAGGCCAAAACCGGCCGGCGCCGGGGCATGGCCAAGGCCAGGCAGTTCACGCTGTTGCCGCATCATCGCGAACATTCGTACCAAGACGGTTCACGTGAAGCATTTTGGTCCGGTTGGCCATCTGCGCAAAGCCGTATTCTTTAGGTGTCGCGCGGTGCGACGCTGGAAGAGCGCAGAGCCGTGATGTTGGACGCGGCTTATTTTTCGGCTGCGCGGTTTTTGGGAAATGCAATCGTCTCCGCAGTCAGCGTGGATATACTATGGAACGCCTTTGGATCGAGGATTTCCTTGGACTCGACGGTTGAATCCGATTTTAGCCGGTAAATATGCGGAACCCCCGTTTCGAGTTCCATCCCTGGGATCGTTTCAGGCGTCAGCTGGTCGAGGACCATGATAAGGGCACGCAGCGAATTGCCATGCCCCGCGACGATTACCCGATGCCCGTTCAGCACCTGGGGCAGAATTTTCTGACAATAATAGGGAAGAACGCGCGCCACCGTGTCCTTCAGGCTTTCCCCGCCTGGCGGCCGGACATCGTAGGAGCGGCGCCAGAGATCGACCTGTTCACTTCCCCATTTCCTGATGGCATCGTCTTTGTTCACGCCGCAAAGGACGCCATAATGGCGTTCATTTATGGCTGAATCGCGAATGATCTGGATACCGGGCGTGCCAAGCTCGGCAAGCGTCAACTGCAAAGTATGCTGCGCCCGGACCAGACTAGACGTGAAAGCGCGGTCGAAGGAAAAACCGTGCTCCTTTAGGCAGTGCCCGGCGGCGCGCGCCTCCTCGACCCCCTGGGGGGTCAAATCTGGGTCCTTCCAGCCTGTAAAAATGTTTTTCAGGTTCCAGTCGCTCTGCCCGTGGCGCAGGAGCACGAGAATCCGTTCCATTACTCTTCCTTATTGCCTGTTACGTGCTTATCTGATTCCCAGCATAGCATCGCTTCATGAGCTTAAGGTGAACCAATCTTTGCGGTGAAGCGTCGCGGGCCAAGGGCATCGGGTCAAGAGAAATTGCGTGATTAAAAAGCAAGCACCTAATGTCTTCTGTAATTGGAGCATGATCTTACCCAAAAAGTCGAGAAACTTTTCTGGTGATGCTCTAACGAGAGCGGCGCCGATTCCCGTGCCTTGAGCGGATTTACGAGAATGTCCGAACCCGATCCGATCGTCATCGTCGCCGCGGCGCGCACGCCGATTGGCGGCTTTCAAGGGGAATTCAAGGATCTTGCAGCCGCAAACCTCGGTGCCGTGGCGGTGAAGGCGGCCCTCGCCCGGTCAGGGGTGCAGCCGGAGGATATCGAGGAGCTGATTTTTGGCTGCGTCTTGCCGGCGGGTCAAGGCCAAGCTCCCGCTCGACAGGCGGCGCTTGCCGCGGGCCTGAGTGAGTCGACCCCATGCACGACCGTCAATAAGATGTGCGGTTCCGGCATGAAGGCCATTATGTTTGCGCATGACAGTCTATGCGCGGGGAGCGCCCGGATCGCCCTTGCCGGCGGCATGGAGAGCATGACCAACGCACCTTATCTGCTGGACCGGGCGCGATCCGGCTACCGCATGGGTCATGGGAAAATCCTCGATCACATGTTCCTTGACGGGCTTGAAGATGCCTATGGCGAGCATTTGCCGATGGGCGCTTTCGCGGAAGATTGCGCCGAGAGCTTTCAATTCACTCGCGCCGCGCAGGATGCCTTCGCGCTCAGCTCCTTGGATCGGGCCCAGCGGGCGATCGCCGACGGCAGTTTTGAGAATGAGATCGCGCCGGTCGCGGTCTGCAACGGCAAGGACGGCGGCCGCAGTGTCGCGCATGACGAGCAGCCGCTCAAGGCGCGGCCGGACAAAATTCCTTTTTTGAAGCCGGTGTTCAGGGAGGGCGGCACCGTGACCGCGGCCAATTCGAGTTCGATCTCGGATGGCGCGGCGGCGCTCATTCTCATGCGGCGCTCCGAGGCCGACACACGGGGCCTCGCGCCTTTGGCAGAGATTCGCGCCCATGCCACCCATGCGCAGGCGCCAAGCCAATTCCCCACCGCCCCCATTGGCGCGTTGCGAAAGCTCATGGACAAGACCGGCTGGTCCCTAGCGCAAGTCGATCTTTTCGAGATCAACGAGGCCTTCGCGGTTGTCACCATGGCGGCGATGCAAGAACTCTCCCTGCCGCATGAAAAAGTCAATGTGCATGGCGGCGCTTGCGCGCTTGGCCATCCGATTGGCGCGTCGGGCGCCAGAATCGTCGCGACGCTTCTCGCGGCCATGCAAAAATACGGGTTGAAGCGCGGCGCTGCGGCGCTGTGCATCGGCGGCGGCGAAGCTACCGCCATCGCCCTTGAGAGGCCTTGATGTTGACACGCCGCCTAAACTATCTGCCAAAATGACGACAGGGGCTTTTCCGCCTCTCCGGGTCCGGTTCCAGAGGGTTTGCATGAGCGAAGACCAAAATTCCGCGCCAAAAGTGTCGCCCCATTGGACGGCGCCGGGACAAAATCCTATCCCCTCCAACGCCTATGCGCCGCGTGACGAGACGGCGCTTACCCGTTTTCTCGGCGGCTCGCCGGGCGGCGTCTTCCTGCGCCTTGTCTTCGTGTCCTTGATTGTCGGCGCTTTTCTGATGTGGCTCGACATAAGGCCAGAAGACATTTTTCGCGGGATCATTCAGCTCGTCAATCGCATCTGGGGCCTAGGTTTCGATGCCATCCGGGAGATCGGCAATTATATCCTTGCCGGAGCCGCGATCGTCATACCCGTCTGGCTGGTGCTGCGGCTCATGAATATGCGTAACCCCCGCTGAACGGATCGCCATACGGTGTCCCCGAATGAAAGCAGCGCGGTAAATCCTCCGCTGGTCAGCCACGCCCGCGTCGCAAGGCTCGCCCTGCCGATGACTCTCGCGCATTTGTCGACGCCTTTGCTCGGAGTCGCCGATGCGGCGGTGATCGGCAGACTGGGCCAAGCGGATCTGCTTGGCGCTATCGCCGCAACCGCGATTGTTTTCGATTTTCTGTTTTGGAGTTTTGGTTTCCTGCGGATGGGAACCGCGGGGCTCACCGCGCAAGCCCTGGGGGCAGAGGATAGAGGCGAGCAGCGCGCAACCCTCCTGCGCGCCCTGATCGTTGCCCTGTGCATCGGCATCGTCATGATTTGCCTCCAGGCGCCGATCGCCTGGATCGGATTTGGCGCGCTTGCCGCCACGCCCGAAGTCACCGCCGCGGGCCGGCTTTATTTCGATATCCGGATCTGGACGGCGCCCTTCACGCTTGCGAATTATGCCTTTATGGGCGCGATCGTCGGGCGCGGGCGCACCGATGTCGCGCTTGCCCTTCAGGTCCTGATCAATCTTGGCAATATCGCCCTCAACATCGGCTTCGTATATGGGCTTTCGCTCGGCGTGCAGGGCTCGGCGGCCGGCACGCTCGCTGCCGAAATTATTGGCGCGCTCGCTGGGTTTCTCATCACACGGCACCTCTGGGGCGATCTCTTTTCGGTGCCGCGCGGGCTCGTTTTCGATCCCGCGAAGATCACCCGGATGTTCGCGATCAATCGCGATATTTTTATCCGCAATACGGCGTTGCTTTTTGCCTTCGCGTTTTTTACCGCGCAAGGCGCCAGGGGCGGCGATATCAAGCTCGCCGCCAATGCAATTTTGCTGAACCTCATTCTCGTCACGGCCTATTTTCTCGACGGCTTTGCGACGGCGGCCCAGCAAATGTGCGGGCAATCCCTCGGCGCGCAAGACGTAAAGAGTTTTCGCGCTTCCGTGCGTCTGACGTCTTTGTGGAGCTTCATTTTTGCGGCTGGCTTGGCAACGGCCGCGCTTCTTTTCGGCAATGCCTTCATCGCTTTTCTTTCGACCAATCCGCAAGTGCGGGCCTATGCAAGCGAATATCTTGTGTTCGCCGCGCTGATGCCGCTGTTTGGCGTTCTTGCTTATGAATTCGATGGGGTGTTCATCGGCGCGACATGGACGCGCGACATGCGCAACATGATGCTTCTTTCGCTCGTGCTCTATATCGCAAGCTTCTTCCTGCTGCGGCCGCTCGGCAACACAGGGCTCTGGCTGGCCCTTCTTGTCTTTCTTCTCGCGCGCGGCCTTACTTTGGCGTGGCGCTATCGAAAATTGTCCGCGTTGAGTTTTCCGCTGGCCCAATCCGCCGCCGTCGCACCGGTTGCATCGGTGAGCCGGGGATAGGATTTTTGCGCGAGCAGCCGCAAAAGGCCGTGCTTGATCGTGGAAGCAATCCATGGCCCCTTGAAGATCATAGATGAATACAATTGCACGAGAGCGGCACCGGCTTCGATTTTCGCGAGAGCGGTTTCCGGACTGTCGACACCGCCCGCGCCGATCAGAGGAAACTGATTGTCCACGCGCAGATAGGCTTGCGCCAGCATCTTGGTCGACGGCAAGAAAAGCGGGCGGCCCGATAAGCCGCCCTGTTCTGCTGCCGACGGGTCGCGCAGTGATGCGGGCCGCGCGGTGGTGGTATTCGAGACGATCATTCCGTCTATTCTCCTTGAGCGGGCGCATTTGACGATATCGTCGAGTTCGGCGAGCGTAAGGTCGGGCGCGATCTTCAAAAGCACCGGACTTCTCGGGAACACTTCGGACTCTTTGTCACGCGCCGCAAGGACGCGCGCAAGGAGATCATCGAGAGCGCCGGCCTGCTGCAAATCGCGCAAACCCGGCGTATTGGGGGACGAAATATTGATCGTGAAATAATCCGCGACATCCGCGAAGGCTGCAATTCCGGACACATAATCATCGGCACGATCGCTCGTGTCTTTATTGGCGCCGAGATTGACCCCCATGATTCCAGGCTTTTTGCCGCGTGCGGCCAGGCGCAGGTGGACGGCACCATGTCCCTGGTTTGGAAAGCCAAGACGGTTGACCACGGCCTGATCGCGGCTAAGACGAAAAAGGCGAGGCCGCGGATTACCCAGCTGGGGGCGCGGCGTGATCGTGCCGGCCTCGGTAAAGCCGAAACCGAGCCTTAGGATTTCATCGGCAACTTCACCATTTTTGTCGAACCCTGCCGCGAGCCCGAGCGGGTTTGGAAATTCAAGGCCAAAAGCGCTGATCGCGAGGCGGCTGTCGTCTGGTCCGGCGTGAGGCAAGGGAAGTTTCTTAAGCGCCGTGATCGCCCATTGATGTGCGGCCTCTGGATCGAGGCCAAATAAGAGGGGACGCATCAGCGCGTGGAAAACGGAGAGCACTAGAGAAGCCCAGTAAAATCATGCGTGCCGTCAGTCCGTAGAGGCAGAGACTTCACGAAGACCACGGCGTCGAGCGGCAAGGCCGAATAAAGATGTGGAAAAAGCGCGCCGCCGCGCGAGGGCTCGAAGCGCAAAGCCTCACCAAGCAAGCCGGGATCGGCCGCGATGAGCAAGAGATCGGCTTGGCCCGAAAACCATTTCGCGGCGGTCTCTTCCACCTGCGCGCGAAGCGAGAAATGAATGAAGCCGTCGGCAAGGTCGGCCGGCGCGCCGCTGAAATGGCCGCGTTCCTGAGCCTCAAGCCACAAGGAGGCGGGCAGGATCTTATAGATCAAATCCACGGTCGAGTTCTCATCGCCATTTAGAGCATGACCGGGCGAGTTTCGTGGTGCTAAACTTGCGGCTTGAGCCGAAAATAGAGCCCGGAATAGGACGGAGCTGAAAATTCAGGCTTTCCGACGATCTTAAAGGCGAGCTCCGCCGCTTCCCAGCTGTCGATCAATTCGTAGCCTATCGTCTCGAAGGCCGCAATCAATTCCCGCCTGTTATGAAGGACCCGGGCGGTTCTGTGGTTGTTGCCGTCCTGAACGGTCGCCTTGGTTGACCCGTCAATCAAGGGAGAGCGGTTAATAAGGATAGACGCCGGCTTTTCCGGTAGCCCGGCGACCATGTGATAAACGGGCGGATCGAAGAAATGGAGTGAGCCGGAGACCAGCAAGAGATCCGCTCCGGATGCGTCCTCCCAGTTTTGCGTAAATTGCAGCTGTTTCTCGCCACGTTCCCCTGCCAGGCGCCGCCCTTCCTCCGTCCATTTGGGAAGATCATAAACCTGCCAGAGCAAATGGGGCGGAAGCTCCAAGTAGCGCTTATAGCAATAAAACAAATTTCCTACATTGCCGCCAAGATCAAAAATCTTGGACCAGCCAGATATAGCAGTTTGCATGTGATAGAGAGCCGCGTAATCGCTGGGCCGCGGGGATTCGGAGAGCGAGAGATGCAATGTCCCGACTTCCGGACTCAAGTGCCCGCCGCCCGAATAGGGCTCTGCCGCCGCGACGGCTTGCGGTAAGTCATCGAAAACGCGGTGATAGCCCAACAGCGCGTTCAAAATCGGCGCCGCGAGCGGCCAGTGCGCCAGTCCCTGGATGAGTCGATCGCCACCTTTGAACTCTTCGATTATGCCCAGCAGCCGTGCTGTCAACCGGATCTGCTTTACGCGAAAAGTTTGGAGTGGTCCCACGTCATCGCTCATTGGAGTTCGCAGTCATTGCGGCGTATGCTGGACTCATGTCCAATATTCGATAACGGGACGCTGAAAGCAAATCTCTCCTTCTTATACAGGCGGCCTCGTTTATGATGATTGTGGCCATCGCCGTCGCATAATGGTTTGGACGATGGCAGCGTGTTCAATGTTTACGCAAAAGCGCGCCAGAGAGCGCATCGGCGATCAACTGGCGGGTCTCCGCAATCCCGTAAAGCGCCACGAAAGAGCCGAAGCGGGGGCCCCGGCTTTCACCGAGCAATACCCCGTAAAGCATGGTGAACCAGTCGTTCGAGACGCCCGGCCGCTCCACGGTCGCGCCCTTGGCTTTCATATCCTGATAGCGCGGTATTTTTCGCGCGACATCGTAAAGCGCGGCCTGGATTGCTTCGGCGCTGGTGTCCCCGGGTAAAGCGGCGAGAACATTGGACAGATATTCCAATGCCTCGCGCTCGATTTCGTCCGGCTCGCGATAGCTTTTCGCCGGGAGGACGAAATCACGGAAATAGCGCACCGCGTAAGTGACCAGCCGGTCAAGGCGGGGATGGCCCGCGGGCGACACATCCGGCGCGTAGCGGCGCAGAAAGCCCCAGAGAACCTGCGGGTCTTCGCTGTTTGCCACGGTAGCGAGATTGAGCAGCATGCCAAAGGTGATCGCGGTCGATTGATTGCCTGAGCCGCGCAAAATTTCCGGCGGCGGCGGCGCGCCCGAATGGATATGCCAGACCGGATTGCCGAGACGCTCTTTCGCCTCTTGCCTTGGATAGGCATCGAGAAAGGAGAGATAATCGTCGACCGTGCGCGGGATCACGTCGAAATAGAGCCGCTTGGCGGCGGTTGGCTTCTGATACATGAACAGCGACAGGCTTTCCGGGCTCGCATAGGTGAGCCAGTCTTCGATGGTCAGGCCATTGCCTTTCGACTTAGAGATTTTTTGGCCACCCTCGTCGAGGAACAATTCATAGTTAAAGCCTTCCGGCGGCCTGCCGCCGAGCGCCCGCACGATCGCACCGGACAATTTGACCGACTCGATCAGATCCTTGCCCGCCATTTCATAATCGACCTTCAGCGCATACCAGCGCATCGCCCAATCCGGCTTCCATTGCAACTTGCAGGCGCCGCCCGTCACGGGTGTCTCGAATTTCTCTTGGGTGTCCGGATCACGCCAGCTGAGCGTCCCCGCTGCGGCGTCAATGGCTTCGATCGGCACTTGCATGACGATGCCCGTCCTTGGATGAACCGGCAGGAAAGGCGAATAGGTCGCGGCCCGCTCCTCGCGAAAGCTCGGCAGCATGATCGCCATCACTTGATCGTAATGGGCCAGGATGTGGAGAAGTGCCGCGTCGAAGCGGCCAGACTTATAGTAGTCGGTCGCGGAGGCGAATTCATAGTCGAAGCCGAATTGGTCGAGAAAGGCACGAAGCCGCGCATTGTTGTGAGCGCCAAAGCTTGCATGCGTGCCGAAAGGGTCCGGAACCTGCGTCAGTGGCTTGCCAAGATGGGCGGCGACAAGCTCCTTGTTCGGAATATTGTCCGGCACTTTGCGAAGGCCGTCCATGTCGTCGGAAAAGGCGATGAGGCGGGTCTTGATCGTGTTTTCCGTCAACACCTCGAACGCGTGCCGCACCATGCTTGTGCGGGCGACCTCGCCAAAGGTTCCGATATGGGGGAGGCCGGACGGTCCGTAGCCTGTCTCGAACAACACCTCGGTCTGGCCGGTTGCCGCGATCCGCGCCAAGATCTTGCGCGCCTGCTCGAAAGGCCAGGCATTGGCTTGAGCGAGGGCTCCGGCGAGTGACATGATCTGACCTTGAAAAAGCGAAGAGCGTGGCGGACGGCTCAACGCGCGAGCATGCCGGAAACGATAGGAAGCACGAACCCATTCGTCAATCGCACCGCCGAAGGGCCAGCCGGGGGGGGATGAGTGGCACGCCGCCTTTGTGAGTAGGGAAAGCTACGGCGTATCGTGGCTCACATGCGCTTCGGGGCGATGCCAAATCTTCTTTTTCGCGGCAAACAGCAGTAGAGCGTAAACGGCAAGGAAGATCAGCACATTGAAGCCCAGGCGCTTGCGCTCCTCGAGTTTCGGTTCGGCGGCCCACATCAGGAAGGCCGAGATATCCTTGGCGTATTGCTGAACGGTTTTGGGCGAGCCGTCCGTATAATCGACAGCACCGTCGCTCAAAGGCTTCGGCATGGCGATCTTGTGGCCCGGCATATATTCGTTCCAGTTCGGATCGTTGTCGTTCGTGTAGCCATTCAAGAGCGCGTTGATGTAATCGGGGCCTTGCTCTTGATATTGGATGAAGGGATCGAGCAGGAATTGCGGGAAGCCGCGCTCATAGGAGCGGGCCTTGGCGAGCAGCGACATGTCGGGCGGCACCGCGCCGAGCGCCGCCCGCGCCGCCTGCTCGTTGGGGAAATTCCAAGGGAAATAATCCGACGGACGGCCCGGCCGCTCGAACATGTCGCCAGCATCGTTGGGGCCGTCCTTGATCTGGTATGTAGCGGCGAGCGCCTTGACTTGCGCCTCCGTGAAGCCAGGGCCGCCGGGATCCGCCAAATTCCGGAAAGCGATAAATTTAAGCGAATGGCAGTTGGAGCAAACCTCGCGATAGACCTGAAAACCCCGCTGCAGCTGGGCTTGGTCGTAGAAGCCGAAAGGACCGTTGAACGTCCATTCCTGACGCGGCGGCTTTGGCTGCTCATGCGCGTTTCCGCCGGCCTCGGGCCCAGCATCGCTTGCCGCAAAAACTTCTGTGCCGCCCGCCGCTAAAGCCGTTACCAGCAGGCCGGCGAAAGCCAATCTTCTACCGCGGCGGAAGTTGTTCTCATGCCTCATCGCTTATTTCCTTATGGCCATGGCCCAGGCGTTCACTGCCCAGGTTAGCGCACTTGCGTCGGCTCGGTGCCCGCAACCGCTGCTTTGCCGGACTTCCCCAGGACCGCATCGTAAATGGAGGCGGGTAAGGGTTTTGGCTTCTCGTATTTCCCAAGCAACGGGAGGATCACAAAAAAGTGGAGAAAATAATAGACGGTGAGGAAGCGGGCGGCGATCACATAGATCCCTTCCGGCGGCTGCGATCCCATATAGCCGAGGAGAACCGCGCAAACGACAAAAAGCCAAAAGAAGATTTTGTAAAGCGGGCGGAACGCCGCCGATTTCACACGCGATGTATCGAGCCAAGGCAGAAAGGCGATCACGATCACGGCGGTGAACATCGCTACGGTGCCGCCAAGTTTGTTGGGGATCGAGCGCAGAATCGCGTAAAAGGGCAAATAATACCATTCCGGCACGATATGAACCGGAGTCTGGAGCGGGTTCGCCTCAATGTAATTGTCGGCGTCGCCAAGATAATTCGGCACGTAAAACACAAACCACGCAAAAAACACAAGGAAGCAGACTAGCGCAAAACCATCCTTCACGGTGAAATAGGGATGAAAAGGCAAAGTGTCCTTGGCGGTCTTTTTTTCAATTCCTGCCGGATTGTTCGATCCATGAACATGCAGCGCCCAGATATGCAAAACGACAACGCCCGCGATCATGAAGGGCAGGAGATAGTGGAGTGAGAAGAAGCGATTGAGGGTCGCGTTATCGACCGAGTAGCCGCCCCACAGCCACGTCGTGATCGAATCGCCGACAATGGGAATCGCGGTGAACAGGCTAGTGATGACCGTCGCGCCCCAAAAGCTCATCTGCCCCCAGGGCAGCACATAGCCCATGAAGGCGGTCGCGATCGCCAGGAGATAGATGACGACGCCAAGCAGCCACAAGACTTCCCGCGGGTCCTTGTAAGAGCCGTAATACATGCCCCGGAACATATGGATATAAAGCGCGAGGAAAAACATGGAAGCGCCGTTGGCATGCGCATAGCGCAGAAGCCAGCCATAGTTCACATCGCGCATGATGTGTTCGATCGAGGCAAAGGCGAGACTGGATTGCGGCGTGTAATGCATGGCAAGCACGACGCCGGTGACGATCTGGGCCACAAGCATGAACGACAAGATGCCGCCGAAGGTCCACCAATAGTTGAGGTTGCGCGGATTGGGGAATGCCACGAAGGAGGAGTGGACGAGGCCGATGACCGGTAGACGGCTTTCAAACCACTGGGCCACGCGGCTTTTCGGGACGTAGGTCGGCTCTCCACTCATGTTCAGCTCTTCTCGCGATGATTTTTAATGGCCGAATGGCCAGTTATTGAGGATCTGAAAGCGCCGGCTGGCCGCGTGCGTCCGCATAATCCAGCTCCTATCCTATCGTGAGCTTCGTATCGCTTGCGAACTTATAAGGCGGCAGAGCAAGATTATTGGGCGCTGGACCCTGACGGATGCGGCCGCTCGCATCATAGACCGAACCGTGACAGGGACAAAAATAACCGCCCTCGAAGGGGCCGTCATTCTTGAGCGGCACGCAGCCAAGATGCGTGCAAATGCCGATGACGATGAGCCATTCCGGCTTTTGCACCCGCGATTCATCGCTTGCCGGATCGCGCAGCTCGCTCAAGGGAACCGCACGTGCGTCTTCGATTTCCTTCGGAGTGCGATGGCTGATGAAGATCGGCTTGCCGCGCCATTTCACGGTTACGATCTGCCCTTCCGCGATATTGGCGATATCGACTTCCGTCGAAGAAGCGGCCAGTGTTGTCGCGTCGGGGCTCATTTGGTCGATCAGCGGCCACGCCACGAAACCGGCCGCAGCGACGCCCATTGCGCCGGTCGCGATGAACAAAAAGTCCCTCCGGGTCGGTTCGTCCGCTATCGTGCTTGCTGCCATTTTGACCTCGAACTCGGGCATCTGTACGCAACTATCGCATAATCGAGCGCGGTCATGGAAGCAATAGCCATGCCGCAATGCCCAGGCCTGCCGGTTCGATGCGAGATCCTAGGAGCGATCCTGGTCGAGATCCGAGCCAGCGCATAAAGCCATGCGATTATGACGGTTCTGTTGGCATTCTTTGTTGCTCTGGACGTGACCCTTTGCAAGTCCCAAACGGCCCCCCCATGCAGCCTGACCAAAAAGCGCGTTTGACCGTGGCGCTCTATCAGCCGGACATCCCGCAAAACGCGGGCACGATTTTGCGGATGTGCGCTTGTCTCGGGCTCGCAGCCGCGATTATCGAACCCGCCGGTTTTTTGACGAGCGACAAGCATTTCCGCCGGGCCGGCATGGATTACCTTGCCCATGTCGAGATCGCCCGCTATCCCCATTGGGCCGCCTTCGATGCTTGGCGCCGCGCCAATGAGCGCCGGCTTTTGTTGCTGACGACCAAGGCGAGCCTTCCCTATACGGCTTTTTGCTATCGTCCCGGCGATATTTTGCTGCTCGGCCGCGAGTCGGCCGGGGTGCCTCGGGAAGTTTACGACTCCGCCGATGCCCGCCTCGTCATTCCCATAAGACCGCAGCTGCGGTCCCTGAATGTCGCTGTCGCGGCGGCCATGGCGGCGGGCGAAGCCACCCGGCAGCTCGGCGGAATTTTATAAGCCAGCCCTCGCATCAAAGCGATCAAGCCGGCGTTCACCAGCTATAATTCAGCGCCTTCAAAAAAGCCCGTGCGATAACCATGTGCCCTGTCAAATCTGGGTGCACCCGGTCGGCCGCCAGTGCCATCGGTTGAACCTCCTTCAAGACAGCATCGAACGCCGCCTGGGTATCCACAAAGATGGCATCGTATCGCCCGGCCAGCTGGTGCACCGCCTCCCCATACCGGTCCATTGCCGCCCGCATGGGGTCCGCCCGGTTGGGCTCGATGAAATAGGGCGTCATGAGCACCAATCCCTTGAGTTGCGGCCGCGCCGCCCGGACCAGTTGCTCCAAAGTCGAAGCATACTCGTCGAGAGAGACGTGCGATTTTTTTTGCAAGGGGGCGATGAACTGACGCCAGACGTCGTTGATGCCGATCATAATGGAGAGCCAATCGGGCTTCAAGTCCAGGACGTCGGATTGCCAGCGGGCAGCCAGCTCACGCACGGTGTTACCGGAGATCCCCATGTTGCGGATGCGGATGTTTTGCTCGGGGCAGGTGGCGCCGAGCAGGGCGTTGATAAGGGCGACGTAGCCATCGCCGAGGCCCCTGCCGATGGCTTCGCCGACCGGTTGGGCGCGGCCGCTGTCAGTGATGGAATCACCGATCATGAGGAGTGTGCTGTTGGAATGGATCTGCATGGTTTCTCTAGGGAGTGGTCCCTCTTGCTGAGTGGCGCCGGTGAAATGGAGCGCCGGAAAAAGACCCTGGCGCAGGGTGAACGGCCGCGAAACCGCCTCGCCCGTAGATATGGCCGCGGCGGTTCCTAGGCTTCCGGCCATCATCCATTGCAAAAATTCTTTCCGGGTTAAAATGATCTGCCCCTCTCCTTCGCTTCCCGATTGGGCCGGGGCGGGCACATTCTCAACAGGGCGGCACGGAGGTCCCCGGTTTTTCTCTCGGTCACGAGCGAGACCAGGAAGGCGGTCAAAATACAAATGGCGATTGTGACCCCAAATTCCATAAAAGCCGCCGGACTCGGCGGAATGTCTGGTGGATACCCAATGTTTTGAAATAATGTGACGATGAACAATATAAGCGGCAAGTGGATGGCGTAGAGCGTGTAAGAGAACCCTGCCGCCCAACCGAAAAAACGCGGTGCAAGTGGGAACGCGGCCAGCGGGCGGCACGCGATTGCGATGGCGGCGCCGGCGGCAATCATTATGTCGGTCATCGTCTGGCGCTGGGGATAATCCGGATAGCGGTGCGCCAAGAACATCCCCGCGATCATCAGGCCAGCCCCTATAAGCCCCACCGGGAGCGGGACGAGCTGGGCGCGCAGCAAGCAGTAGGAGCCCGCGCCGAGGAACCAAGCGCCGATAAAAAATACCGCCTCGATAGGATCGTGATGGCGGCAGATCGTCGCCGCGATCGCGCAGACGAGCGCAATTCCTAGCAGCCGCAGACCGCGAGAAGCCTTCCACACGATCAGCTGGATGATCGCGGGGGCGAACAGATACAACGCCCATTCGAAACCGAGCGACCACAGGGGTTGATTTTGCTTCCAAGCGGGGCAACTGAAGCCCTGCAATCCGGAGAGAAAGCAGACCGCTTGCGAAACACCGCCGAAATCGAGCTGTTGACTGCTAAATAGCGGCGTGTCTCCGGGATTGTTCGGCACAAGCGAACCCAACACAAATATTCCCTGGGTGATGACCAGCGCCGGGAGGTAGACGGCATAGATACGAGTAAACCTCGCAATGAGGTAACGCGGAAGATCAAAATCGCCGCGACTCATGGATGTAGTGAGACTTCCCCCGATCAGGAATCCGCTTAGCACAAAAAATATAACAACCGCCTCATGGCCCAAGCCGGTGATGAAATAAAACAGCTTCAGGAAAACATTCGGCTCGTCGTCGAAGCTGATATAGAGAAAATAGAAAGCGCGGCCATGCGCAAACAGCACAAGGAGCGCCGCCGTCGCGCGCAGAAAATCAAGCAGCGGCCAATGATTGGACGCTTTACTCACCTTTTGGGTCATCGCTCCTCTTGTCGCAGACTTGAGCATGAGTTCCAGTACCAGGAGTTGAACAGAGTGCGGGCAGCGTTGATAACAATCACAGGACCGCAGTGTGTTAGCCCGCACAGCAAAGAGGATTCCTGCGCTTATCCTGCTTCCATTAGCGGAGGAGGATATTATGTCCCTAACTCTCGATTACGCGAAAAAATTTTTCGACTTCCTGAAGGGCCTGATGATGATCAGCCTTTTCTCGCTTCTCTTCTTGATCTTCTGTTACCATTTCCGGGAACTCGACAAACTTTGTGAGTCGCTTCTTACGGAGGCTCAGTCCATCAACCTTGACCATGTCAAAATTTCGGCTTTTGGGGCCGAGGTCGACGGGTCCTTCAGCAAGCAGCAAATCGCCTCACAGCTCGAATCGGTGGGCGTGGACGACCCCGCGATCCCGGAGGCGGTGCTTAAAGCCGTGCTGAACCTCCTGCCGGATGAGGCCGAGCGTCTCATGTATGTCGGTACTTTGAAGGCGTCTTGCGAATTTACCCGGCCGTCCATGGGGGCGAAGCGCTATCTAGAAATCGACCGCCAATTGAACGAGAAAGGTCTCGTCGAACTCAAACCCGACCAGGCGGCGTACAAACTGTTAAAAAAAGACGCCGAAGATCCAAACAATGGCCTGCCGGTATCCTGTTATCAGATGACTCTCACCAGCAAGGGGTTCAATGTGAAGACAACCCTGGTGAAGACAATGGGGACGATGTTAAAGGGTGACGAGAATATGCCGCGCCTCGCCATGAAGTGATGGTTTGTCCGGGGCAAGCGGCGCGCGAAAGAGGGTGACAAAACGGCTATCCTGCTCCGATCGTCGAGAGAGGGTGCGATGTCAAAATGGTTGGAAGACACCAAAACCGCGTTGCAAATCGCTTACGGCTTCTTTGTCCTTGTGGCCGGCTTGATCGTCCTTACAATCGTCATCCGCCATTTCTGGGAAATTGACAGTGAAGCAGAAAAAATTCTCAATACCGAGCAAGTGAGCAAATTGCAGGGTTTTGGTTTCGAGGTCGATTTAACGGCAGGCACGGTAAACGAAGCGCTTCCGCCGCAAGAGGTGGCGACTGACAAAAGCAGGCTCGTTTTGCCGATAATCCGGAGCCTCGCCTCGAATGAGATCAGCCGATTGATGTATGTTGGTCAATATGCTGATCAGAATCCGCCAGACCTTTGCCAATACAAGTCTCCCACTCCTGAAATGCGGGATTATTGGGCTGTTGATAATGAATTGACGAAGCGGCACCTTACGAAGATGCAAAAGAGCCAAGACATCTTTAACCGGGTAAAGGAGCAGCAGGCCAAGGCAGGAAAGAACTGGAAAATTGGTGACCCGATTTGGTGTTACGAGATGACGCTTACGGGGGATGGCGACAACGTTAAGACAGTGCTCGTACACTATATCGGCAAGGTCCTCGATAAAGCGCGAAAGGCCCTGCCCGAAGGCCTTGATCCTGTGGAGAAGGCGCATAATGAGCCTAATTGATTTGCCTCAAGTGTTCTCGCTGAACAGGGCCTAAGGGAAGAACAAAAGCTCTTCACAACGAAATGTGTTGTGCCGATCCGTATGGCCTTGGAAGCAGTTGAACGACAATGTCCGATGCAGCCGAACGCCGCAAAATCGAGACCCGCGCCTGGTTCGAGCAGCTGCAGGATAAGGTCATCGCGGCCTTCGAGCGTCTCGAGGAGGAGGCAAGGGGCCCCTTCGCCGAGCCCGGCATGGCGCCGGGACGTTTCGTGACGAAACCCTGGGTTCGGACGGATCACGCCGGCGGCGACGGCGGCGGCGGCCGCATGGCGCTCCTCGCGGGCCGCGTGTTCGAGAAAATGGCGGTTCACACCTCGACGGTTTTCGGAACTTTTCCGGCGGAATTCGCCAAGCAAATCCCCGGCGCTGAAGCCGATCCCCGGTTTTGGGCGTCAGGAGTCTCGCTCATCGCGCATCCTTGGAACCCCAATGTTCCGACCGTTCACATGAATACGCGCTTCGTTGCGACCACCAAGGCCTGGTTTGGCGGCGGCGCCGATCTGACGCCCGTGCTCGACAAAAGGCGCGTCCAGACCGATCCCGACGCGCGCGACTTCCATGCCGCCATGCAAGCCGCCTGCGACAGCCATGCCAAGGTCGCGCCCTATCCGAAATTCAAGCAATGGTGCGACGAGTATTTTTTTCTGAAGCACCGCGATGAGATGCGCGGTATTGGCGGCATCTTCTACGATTATCTCGATTGTCCCGACAGCGACGAAGCCAATTTCGACTCGCTCTTGGCTTTTACGCAAGCCGTCGGTACGGGTTTCCTGAACATCTATCCGGAGATCGTGCGCCGCAATTTCGCGCTGTCCTGGACAGAGGCCGATCGCGACGAACAGCTCGTGCGGCGCGGCCGCTACGCCGAATTCAACCTGATTTACGATCGCGGCACAATTTTCGGCCTGAAGACGGGCGGCAATGTCGAGGCGATCTTGTCATCGCTGCCGCCCCTCGCGCGGTGGCCTTGAGCGCGAACGAGAGGGGCTAAGGTTTGATTGCGCATCTCCATAGGGCGAAAAGGTCCACATTTTGTGCGCGGTGAAATTCCAAATTATGACGGTCCCGGTTGTCGCTGCCTGTGCCAAAAGGTAAGGAACCCCGGCTCCATTGACCAGAAGCGACATAAACAAATAGGTCAGCCCGAAGCCAACGGCGGCAACAAGCGAAAATCGCACAACCGCGGCTTGATGGGGCGCGTTCGACTGGAAAACATGACGCCGGTTTAGGTTGTAGGAAACCATGCCCCCTGCCGCATAGCCGAGCAAAGCGGCCGCCACGGCAGGACTCCCGGCCCATTCGACAAGTCCGATCAAAATAGCAAATTGGACGCACGCGGCAATGAAGCCGACCACGACGAAAGATGAGAACTGTCGAAATAGATAAATCATGGTAGCGTACGTTCCAAATTGCAGAATTTTAAATGTTACTAATTTACCAAGCAGGTGTATAATATTATAAATTACTCCTTCTATGCGGCGTGTCGTGGCTTGTAGAAAAGAGTAGTTTCCTCATATACGGAGTCATTCTTAATGAAGTTTTCATGTTTCTTGCCAGCGCGCGCGATTTTACTCGGCGCCACGTTTTTTGGTTTGACCGCGTCCGCGTCCACTGCCACACCGATACAGTCAGGCGTGCTCGCGTGCAACGTCGCGCCTGGCCTCGGATTTATCATCGGTTCGAGCAAAGGCGTTTCCTGTGTCTTTCACCGGGCGCATGGGCGGACTGAATATTACAATGGCACGATTAGCCGCATCGGCCTCGACATCGGTGCGACGGGTCCTGGACAGTTTGCCTGGGGCGTTGTCACGGCAGGGCCTCCTGGCCGCTATGCGCTAACCGGCGATTATGCCGGCCCTGGTGCCGGTTTTGCCTTGGGCGCGGGCCTCAGCGCGAACGCGCTGGTTGGCGGTGGTGCCAATTCGATAAGTTTGCAGCCCTTGTCCGCGGGCGAATCGACCGGCATTAATCTGTCGGCCGGCATCGGCGCCCTCACCCTTCAGCCGGTGGCATTGGCACCACCGAGGCACCTGCGGCACCATGGTTAAATCATAGGTTCCGGTTTGTTTTGTGCTCGTGACCCCAAATAAAAGGACGCGCTGACCGGCTCGTCCGGCCAGCGCACCGCAAACCGGGACCCCTTTGGGCGGGCAAAAGGTTGCGGTTAAGCAAGCGGAGACTATATTTTAGCATCATGGTTTTTCATGGATCGGGCAGGCGCGGACAATCGGCGCTCTCGCCCGGGCTTGCCATCGCATAAGGCGCCTCATGTCGGCAACTCCCCAGCCCATAACCTCTACGCACGCTAAACTGATCATCATAGGATCGGGTCCGGCCGGCTATACCGCCGCGATCTACGCCGCGCGTGCCATGCTGGAACCGGTCCTGATTTCTGGCTTCGAGCCTGGCGGCCAGCTGATGGTCACTGCGGATGTCGAGAATTATCCAGGCTTTGCCGCGCCGATCCAGGGTCCTTGGTTGATGGAGCAGATGAAGGCCCAGGCCGAGCATGTGGGCACCCGCATGGTCGCGGATCATATTGTCGAGGTCGAGCTTAACAGGCACCCTTTCCGGCTCCGCGGCGACGGCGGCGCGGTCTATACCTGCGATACGCTGGTGATCGCGACCGGCGCCAAGGCAAAATGGCTGGGCCATCCGTCGGAGACCAAGTTCAAGGGGTTTGGCGTCTCCGCCTGTGCGACCTGCGATGGTTTTTTTTATCGCGGCAAGCCGGTCGTCGTCATCGGCGGCGGCAATACGGCGGTCGAGGAGGCGTTGTATCTGAGCCATGTCGCGGCCAAGGTCACGATCGTCCACCGGCGCGATGCCTTTCGGGCCGAACGCATTCTCCAAGAAAGACTGTTCAAGCGGCCGAACGTCGAACTGATCTACGATCATGCCCTCGATGAAATCCTCGGGACCAGCGATCCGTTGAGCGTGACCCATGTGCGCTTGAAGAATGTCAAGACGGGTGGCCTGCGCGACCTTGAAACACATGGCGTTTTTGTTGCCATTGGACACGAGCCCGCCTCCGGTCTTTTCAAGGGCCAGGTCGCGATCAAGCCGAATGGCTACATCAAGACGGCGCCTTTTTCGACCGCCACCAGCGTGCCTGGCGTCTTCGCGGCGGGCGACGTCACCGACGATATCTACCGCCAAGCCGTGACCGCGGCGGGGCTTGGCTGCATGGCCGCGATCGAGGCGGAACATTGGCTTGCCGCGCAAAGCGATGCGCGGGCCGTGGCGGAATGAGGCGGCTAGCCGCAGGGAGAGCCCGAGTTGGACTGGGACAAGCTGCGGACGTTTAGCGCGGCGGCGGCGGCGGGTTCGTTTACCCATGCAGGCGAGGCGCTCGGCCTCAGCCAATCGGCGGTAAGCCGCCAGGTGAGCGCGCTCGAACAAGAGTTGAAAGTTTCCCTGTTTCACCGCCACGCGCGCGGCCTCGTGCTCACCGAGCAAGGCGAGCTTCTCTTGCGCACGGCGCGCGAGGTCATGGCGAAGCTTGACGCCGCCCAAATGGCGCTCAACGAAAGCCGCGAAAAGCCGAATGGCGATCTGCGGATCACGACCAGTTTCGGCATCGGCATGGGCTGGCTGACGCCGCGCCTTGGCCCGTTCCTCGAACTCTATCCGGACATCAAGCTCGAGGTCATTCTCGCCGACGAGGACCTTGATCTCGGGATGCGCGAGGCCGACGTCGCGCTGCGCCTGCGCGAGCCCTCGCAGCCAGACCTCATCCGGCGGCACCTCTTTGCCGTGCATTATCATCTCTATGCCTCGGCCGAATATTTGCGCAAGCACGGCCATCCGCATTCGCTCGATGAGCTTGCCCATCACCGGCTGCTCGCCTATTCCGCGACGCCCTCAAGCTTTCTGAACGAGCTCAACGCGCCGCTATTCCCCGGACGCGGCGGCAAGGATCCCGTCGCCGTGATGTCGGTCAACAATATCCCGGCCTTGCAGCGTGCGGTTGAAAACGGCATGGGGATTGGTGTCCTGCCGGATTATTTGAACGAACCCGAAAGCGGGCTTGTGCAATTGATGACGCATGCGGTGACGCCCACTCTCGATTGCTATCTCGTGTTTCCGGAAGCCATGAAAAATGTCGCCCGGGTGCGGGTGTTCCGTGACTTCCTGGTGGCGAGTGCGCAGCGGTGGCGCTATTGAGGCCTGACACCGCTATTTCCCCGGCGGCCGATCGGGCTATAGTCTGATGATCTGTCTGGCCAGAAAGGAAAACGCCATGCGGCTCCTCCGCAACACAATGTTCGCGCTCACCTTCTTCGCGGCCGCCGCCTTTGCGGCGCCTTGTTTCGCGCAAGCGGTCCAGCCCGCTGTCCCAGGCCAGGCCAGTCCGGCTCCAGCCGCCAAGCCAGACAAGGTGAAACCGGCGGCCAAGCAATTGCTCGATATCAACACGGCAACCGAGGACGAGCTGCGCGCCTTGAAAGGCGTCGGCGACATCCGCGCCGCCAACATCATCAAGAACCGGCCCTACAAGGGCAAGGATGAGCTGGTGCAAAAGAAAATTATTCCCGCCGCCGTCTACGCCAAGATTAAGAATCTGATCATCGCCAAGCAGCAATAAGCCCGCAACAATAGGCGGGTAACACATCCCTATCCCGCGCCGGATGTTATTTGGCGCGGTATTTGAACGATCTGCTGCTATTGCCAGCCGCCTGCTTACGCCAAGGATTTTACATGTTTCCCAAGCCAGTTGCCCGCCTAGAGACCAACACCTACGCCTATGAAAGCGCCCCGATGGTGAAGCCGACCGGCTTTCGCGAATATGACGCCCGGTGGCTTTTCGAGAAGGAGATCAATCTCATGGGCGTGCAGGCCTTGGGCCTCGGCCTCGGCACCTTGATCCATGACATGGGAGTCACGCCTGAACTTGTCACCGGCCATGATTTCCGCGCCTATTCGGCCTCGATCAAATATGCGTTGACGGTCGGCCTCATGGCGGCCGGCATCAAGGTTCACGATATCGGCTTGGCGCTGTCGCCGATGGCCTATTTCGCGCAATTCGACCTCGACGTCGCTGCCGTCGCCATGGTGACAGCCTCGCATAACGACAATGGCTGGACCGGCGTGAAAATGGGCACGCAACGCCCGGTGACCTTCGGCCCCGACGAGATGGGCCGCTTGCGCGACATCGTCTTGCAAGGACAATTCCGCTATGCGGATGGCGGCTCTTATCGCTTCGTCAATGATTTCCCGGCCCGCTACATTGCCGATCTCGTGAACCGGCCAAAAATTTCCCGCAAGCTCAAAGTGGTTGCCGCCTGCGGCAATGGCACCGCCGGCGCCTTCGCCCCGAAGGTGCTCGAAAAGCTCGGCTGCGAGGTCGTGCCCCTCGACACCGAACTCGATTTCACTTTTCCGAATTACAATCCCAATCCCGAAGATCTGCACATGCTGCATGCGATGGCCGCCAAGGTGCGCGAGTCAGGCGCCGACGTGGGGCTCGGCTTCGATGGCGACGGCGACCGCTGCGGCGTCGTCGACAATCGTGGCGAGGAGATTTTCGCCGATAAAATCGGCGTCATGCTCGCTCGCGACCTCTCAAAACTCTATCCCGGCGCGACCTTCGTCGTCGATGTCAAATCGACCGGCCTTTTCGCGACCGATCCGCAGCTTCTGGCGCAAGGCGTCAAGGCGGATTATTGGAAGACCGGGCATTCCTATATCAAGCGCCGGGTGACCGATCTCAAGGCGCTCGCGGGTTTTGAGAAATCCGGGCATTTCTTCTTCAACGCGCCGGTCGGGCGCGGCTATGACGATGGGATTCTCACCGCCATCCATGTGATCGAAATGCTCGACCGCAATCCGCAAAAATCGATGGCCGAGCTTTATGGGGAACTCCCCAAGACCTGGGGTTCGCCGACCATGTCGCCGCATTGCGGCGACGAGGTCAAATATGGCGTCGCTGAAAAGGTGAAGGAACGTCTCCAGGCGATACAGGCGAAGGGCGAGCTTTTCACGGGCCAGAAAATTCGCGATCTCGTGACCGTCAATGGCGTGCGCGTCACCACGGTGGATGGAACCTGGGGGCTTGTCCGCGCCTCCTCGAACAAGCCGGAACTTGTGGTCGTCGTGGAAAGCCCGGTCTCTGAAGCACGGATGCGCGAGATGTTCGCGGCCATCGATGGCGTGTTGCGCGAAAACCCTGAGGTAGGGGCCTATAATCAGACGATATAATGCCGGTGGCATGACCCCGCACGAATATTGAAATACGTCTAGAATTGCGTCTTTTTGCCACGTCGCCTAAACAAACTTAAGCATTCATAAAAAGAGAGCCAGAATAGGCGGCAGCCGCAAATATAAGCGGCCATAAGCTCGCTGAGGCAACATAACTCCAACATGCGGAGAATATTCATGCGTTCCCAGACAACCATTTTGCTCGCTGCTTCATTCCTCGCTATGGCCGCGTCTCCCGCTTTTGCTACGGCTGCGGTTCCGGGTCCGGTCGCGGGCGCGGGCCTGGGCTATCTCGCCATCGCCGGCGGATATTATCTGGTTCGCCGCTGGCGCAACCGCTAAACGGGCGAATCGACTCGTTAATTCTAGTATCCGGCCAGCGCGGTAGCCTGCTTACGTCTTGCGGCATTTCGCGTTCATCAAAATGAATAGCCTGAATGAGTGTTGATTGACCGTGTGAAGGGCCATAGGCTTTTGAAATCAATTTAACTCCAACATGCGGAGATCCTTCATGCGTTTCCAGCCAGCCCTTTTGCTTGCGGCTTCATTCCTCGCTATGGCCGCGTCTCCCGCTTTTGCTACGGTTGCGGTTCCGGGTCCGGTCGCGGGCGCGGGCCTTGGCTATCTCGCCATTGCCGGCGGATACTATCTGGTACGCCGCTGGCGCAAGCGCTAAACGGGCAAATATACTCCTTAATTCCAGTATACGGCCAGCGCGGTAGCGTGCTTACGTCTTGCGGCTTTGCGCGTTGATCAAAATGAATAGCCTGAATGAGTGTTGATTGACCGTGTGAAGGGCCATAGGCTTTTGAAATCAATTTAACTCCAACATGCGGAGATCCTTTATGCGTTTCCAGCCAGCCCTTTTACTTGCGGCTTCAATGCTCGCTTTGGCCGCGTCACCCGCTTTTGCTCATGACCACCCGGTTCCGGGCCCGGTCGCGGGCGCGGGCCTTGGCTACCTCGCCATCGCAGGCGGATACTATCTGGTTCGCCGCTGGCGCAAGCGCTAAACGGGCGAATATACTCCTTAATTCCAGCATACGGCTAGTGCGGTACCGTTGCTTAAGTCTTGCGGCTTTTCGCGTCATCAAAATGAATAGCCTGGATGAGTGTTGACGGCCAGGATGAATGGCCATAGATTTTTGAAACCAATTTAACTCCAACAAGCGGAGATCCTTCATGCGGTTCCAGCCAACCTTTTTGCTTGCGGCTTCAATCCTCGCTTTGGCCGCGTCTCCTGCTTTTGCCATTACGCCGGTTCCGGGCCCGGCCGCGGGCGCGGGCCTTGGCTATCTCGCCATCGCCGGCGGATACTATCTGGTTCGCCGTTGGCGCAAGCGCTAAACGGGAGAAGAGATTCGTTAATTTAATATTACGGCTTGCGCGGCACGGATGCGCGGCGGCGGCCATAGGCTCGTAGAGGCTATTTAACTCCAACAAGCGGAGATCCGTCATGCGTTTCCAGCCAACCTTTTTGCTTGCGGCTTCAATCCTGGCTTTGGCCGCGTCTCCCGCTTTTGCTAATGTTACGCCGGTTCCGGGCCCGATCGCGGGCGCGGGCCTTGGCTACCTCGCCATTGCCGGTGGATATTATCTGGTACGCCGCTGGCGCAAGCGTTAGACGGGCGAAGAACCCCAGCAATTGCCTCAAGAAGAGGTTTGCGCAAGATTGAGAGTTCTTGACTTAGCGCGTAGCTGGGAAGCTGGGTCATGGCCGGCGCTTTGAAAGAGTCCTTCGAACGCGCCAGTGTCTCGAACGCGGGTGCGATGGCGGCGTCATTCAACGCCGGTATCGCATTGCGCCGCGGCGAGTTCTTCGCGGGCCTGTTCATCCTCGCATTTGCAAACGGCATTTACGAGCGGATCGCGAGCAACATTGCCGATGAGCCGGTCTGGAGTGCGATCTCGAGTACCTTTGGGATCAGCATTCTCATCTGGGCGGCATGCTGGATTGCCGTGTCGCTTCTGATTCGCCTTTCCGTAGAACCATTGACCCGAAACGACCTGATCATCGGTTTAGCGGTGACCGTGGCCGTGCTGGTCCCCTCCGCGAAAGCAAGCTGGATCGCCCTCACGGGCCTTGGCTTCTATGTACTGTATTGCTTTAAGCCCGGCTCGCTGGGGCACCGCGCGGGCCTCGTCATCCTCGCCGTAACGGTTCCGGTGTTCTGGAGCCGCTTGGTCTTTGCAATGTTGAGCGACCTGATTCTGCAGGCCGATGCGATCCTTGTGAGTGCGATCGTCGGAACAGACCGCGTCGGGAACACGGTTAAGTTCGCGGGTGTTGACGACTACCTCTATATCGCGCCCGGCTGTTCGTCGCTGGCGAACGTCTCTCTCGCCATGTTGGGCTGGGTGCTTTTTACCCAAGCTCTTGACCGCCGGCCGACCCTGAAAGACGTCTGGTGGGGCTTGGCGGCATGCGCGGCGGTCGTCCTCATCAACGTCACGCGGATCGCGCTCATTGGTCTTCACCGTGACCAATATGAGTTGATTCATGGTGCGATCGGGGCAAATGTCGCGGGCTTTCTTACTCTCGCGGCGATTGTCGGGATCAATTTGATCAGGGTTCGCGGTGATACAGTCACACGTCCCTAAGATCGTCTTCGGCGGCCTGCTGATCTTGACCATCTCGCTCAAGATCTCGGCTGGCGCGCACCAACCCGCACGCGGACAAGTCGAGACGGCAAGCACTCAAATCGCCAAGTTTCTTACGGGGCAGGGGTTCGAAACGGATCGCGGCTTGGTGGCGGAATACCCGGTTACGATGTCTGGCCGTTCTGGTGATTGTAAACTGACGATCTTTAGAGCGGCGCCTGAGGGCTGGCATCAGTACGTCATCCGCCGCCTCGCTTCAGACGGGGACCAAGCCTTTTTTTTATTCCGGGGCCGCAAATACCAGGACCAGCCCATCTGGCTGACAGGGATCTCATCCTTCTGGACAAGTACCATCCGGAAACTTGGCGTGAAGGCGCCGGTCGAGCCAGTTTTTGGAATTGTAGCCTCGCCCGCGTGTAATTTGGACTCAATGCGATGGCAAGAACTCACCGAGGATGTCACGGCTGTCCAGCCATGAAAACAGGCAAGATGGCGCGAACCTCGGGACGCCGGGGCACATAATCAGACGCTGCGAGGCGAGCGCCTATCGATGCGATGCGGTAAGATGGTTGTAGC
>CAYTRB010000029.1:0-27204 GCA_964440215.1 uncultured Methylocapsa sp. | reverse complement strand
GTTGACCGCGCCGTGTAATCGGTGTTGAGGTCTACGCTTCTTAATGAGAACTAGTTAAGCTTTGGACCGGAAAAGATTTTAATTGCCCCTCCACCAAAACTTTGCGGGACTTGCGCCGCCCAGCGTAATAAAGCTGACATTCAGCGCTTCACTCGGGTCTCACCTTGACTGAAACAAAATCTTCCTCCGGACGCGAAGGCGGGCGCTCGCTGAAGACGCGGGTCAAGACGGCGCGTAAGCGCAAGCTCTCCTCGACCCTGTGGCTTGAGCGCCAGCTCAACGATCCCTATGTGGCGAAGGCCAAGCGGGAGGGTTTCCGGTCGCGCGCGGCCTATAAGCTGATCGAGATCGACGAGCGCTATCATTTCCTAAAACCCGGCCAGAGGGTCGTCGATCTTGGCGCGGCGCCCGGCGGCTGGTCGCAGGTGGCGGCGGGCAAGGTTGGCGCGGAGCGGGGCCACGGCAGGGTCATCGGCATCGACCTGCTCGACATGGAGCAGCTCCCCGGTGTCGAATTCAAGGTTATGGATTTCCTCTCCGAGGAGGCGCCGCCGCAGCTCATCGCATGGCTCGGCGGCAAGGCCGATGTTGTCCTCTCCGACATGGCGGCGAATGCGACCGGGCATAAGAAAACCGATCAGCTGCGGATTATCGGCCTTGTCGAGCTTGCCGGTGATTTCGCCTGCGAGGTTTTGGCCGAGGGCGGCGCCTTTCTCGCCAAGGTCATCCAGGGCGGCACCGAGCATGAGCTGCTGGCCCGGCTGAAACGCGAATTCGCGACGGTCCGCCATGTGAAGCCGCAAGCCAGCCGTGCCGGTTCGGCCGAGCTTTATGTGCTGGCAACCGGCTTTCGAGGCAAGCGGTAACCGAATTCCTGTTTATTGCCCGGTTTGCGCGATGACCTCGGATGGCTCCGCCCGGCTCGCGATGAGGTTGGAGCCCGCATCCGGCGGCAGGCGCAGAAATACGGCGACGGCGCTCAACGAGATAAGCGCCATTGTAACAAACGCCCATTTGAAATTTTCGAGGGCGAACACATCCATGCCAGGGTTTAGGTAAGCAAAGCCTTGCAGCGCGCCGGCGCCCATCGCGATGCCCACACTCAAGGACAATTGCTGGGCGGCGGCGGAGAAACTGACGGCCCTGCTCATTCTCGCGGGTTCGATTTCGGCGAAGACGATCGCATTGAGGCTGGTAAATCCGAGCGAACGCACAAAGCCGCCAACCAGAAGCAAGCTCATCATCAACAGCATCGGCGTCGCGGGCGTAAAGAAGCCGTAGCAGCCAAGGAAAGCGGCGCTCAATATCACATCGTATACGAGGACCCGGCGAAAGCCGAAGATGCGCAGGATTGGCGTCACCGTGGTTTTCATTGCCATGGCCCCCACCGATGCGATGAAGGTGACCGAGCCGGATTGAAACGCGCTCATCCCAAAGCCTGCTTGCAGCATCAGCGGGAGCAAAAAAGGGATCGATCCGATCCCGATGCGGAACAGCGAGCCGCCCATCACACTTGCGCGAAACGTTTTGATCGACAGAAGCTTGAGATCGAGCAGCGGAAACGCGGCGCGGCGCGCATGGAAGACATAGGCGGCCAAGCAGACAAAGCCCAAGCCCGCCAGAAAAACCGCGGCCTCCCAGGGCATGAGGCCGCGCCCGGCGCCGCCAAGCCCGAACAAGAGACAGGCAAGACCAAGCCCGCTGAGAAGGAAGCCCCTCACGTCGAGCGGCCAAGCGGCTTCGCCGGTAACGTCCTTGATGAAGAGGGTGGCGAGAATCAAGCCGATGACGCAGATCGGCACATTGATCCAGAAAATCCAGCGCCAGTGAAAATAGGTGGTGATAAACCCGCCGAGGAGGGGCCCCATGATCGGCCCGAGAAGGGCAGGGACCGTCAGATAGGACAAAGCGTTCACGAGTTCGGTGCGTTCGACCGAACGCAAGAGCAAAAGCCGCCCCACCGGAACCATCATCGCGCCGCCGAGACCTTGGAGGAAGCGGGCCCCGACAAATCCCGGCAAGGTCGCCGCCATGCCGCATAGGATGGAGCCCAAGGTGAACACAAGAAGGGCAATCCGGAAGATTTTGCGGGCGCCGAAACGATCGGCCGCCCAGCCGCTCGCCGGAATGAAAATCGCGAGCGAAACGAGGTAGGAGGTGAGCGCAAGCTTTAGGGAAATCGGGTCTTCATGCAGATCCTTGGCGATTGCGGGCAGCGATGTCGAGATGACGGTCGAGTCGAGATTTTCCATGAACATGGCGCAAGCAACGGTCAGCGCCGAGATGAGGTAGGGAGGCAAATGCGCGGCTCCTGAAGGATTTTCACTGCGGAAGCGGATATAGACGTAATGGGGTAAACGCCCTGCCAATTCAATCCGGCGGCGCGAAGAGCAAGTCCCCCTCCCGCCCAGGTGGAAACGCAGGCGCTTTTGCACCCACGGCCGAGTGTTTGGCGGCAATCCCTGGCTCGAAGCGGGGAAGGGGCGGGTTTCAGGGCGTGGCACAAAGATACAGCCAGGCTGTCTTTGCGCTCCGCTCCGGGCGTGCTATGAGCCGCAGGCAACTCTAGACCGGCGCGAATTGACACAAACGCTTCCCGCTCGAACTCTCGCGGCGCCGGGAAGCCTATTCTTTTGCCGGGAGGCAAATCACGGAGTTGGCATTGACCCTTATTACCCGATCCTCGCTGAACGAAGCGCTGACTTTCGATGATGTGCTCCTTCTGCCGGGCCATTCGGCAGTCCTGCCCAGCGGGGCCGACCTGAAAACGAAACTCACGTCCTCGCTCAGTTTGAACGTTCCGATTGTGTCTTCGGCCATGGATACGGTCACCGAGGCGAAGCTTGCCATCGCGCTTGCCGAGGCCGGGGGAATTGGCGTCATTCATCGCAATTTCACGCCCGCCGAACAGGCCGAGGAGGTTCGCAAGGTCAAGCGCTACGAAAGCGGCATGGTCGTCGATCCGATCACGATTTTTCCGGATGCAACGCTCGCCGATGCGCTCGCGCTGATGCGCCGGCACGGGATCTCGGGGATTCCCGTGGTTGAGCGCGGGCCGGGCGGCAAGCCGGCGCGGCTATGCGGCATATTGACCAACCGCGATGTCCGCTTCGCCGACAATCCCTTGGAGCCGGTCAGCGAATTGATGACCAAAAATCTTATTACCGTCCGGGAAGGCGTGAGCGAGAACGAGGCGCGCCGCCTTTTGCATCAGCATCGCCTTGAAAAGCTAATTGTCGTCGACGATGATTTCCGCTGTGTCGGTCTGGTGACGGTCAAGGATATGGAAAAAGCGACCTTGCACCCGGCCGCCTGCAAGGACGCCGAGGGAAGGCTCAGGGTCGCCGCCGCCTCGACCGTGGGCGACCAGGGTTATGAGCGCGCCCTCATGCTGATCGATGCGGGGGCAGATTGCATCGTGATCGACACAGCGCATGGTCATTCCCAGGCCGTGCTCGATCAAGTCTCCCGCTTGAAGCGTGCCTCCAACAAGGTAGGACTCGTCGCCGGCAATGTGGCGACCGCCGAGGGCACCAAGGCGCTGATCGATGCCGGCGCCGATGCGATCAAGGTCGGTATTGGCCCTGGCTCAATCTGCACGACGCGGATCGTCGCCGGGGTCGGCGTGCCGCAGCTCTCGGCGATCATGGATTGCGCTGAAGCCGCGCGGGCCGCCAATGTCCCAATTATCGCGGATGGCGGCATCAAATATTCCGGCGATGTCGCCAAGGCGATCGCGGCAGGCGCGGATTGCGTCATGATCGGTTCGCTTCTGGCTGGAACCGACGAAAGCCCGGGCGAGGTCTATCTTTATCAGGGCCGTTCGTTCAAAACCTATCGCGGCATGGGGTCGGTCGGCGCGATGGCGCGCGGATCTGCAGACCGCTATTTCCAGCAGGACATCACCGATCAATTGAAGCTCGTGCCCGAGGGTGTCGAGGGACAGGTGCCTTATCGCGGTCCGGCCTCGGTGATCCTGCACCAATTGGTTGGCGGATTGCGCGCCGCCATGGGCTATGTCGGCGCTCCCGACATAGCGGAATTTCAGGCGCGCGCGCGGTTTGTCCGGATTTCGGCGGCCGGCCTGCGCGAAAGCCATGTTCACGATGTCGCGATCACCCGCGAGAGCCCGAATTACCCGACCGGCGAGTGAACCCATCGCTCGCGCTTGTCCCGAAAAAGTTGCTCGGCTTTTTCGATGAGGACATGCCTTAAATGACGTTCTGGAGACCCCGCCGCATGTCCGTTCAATCGATCCTGTTGCCGCTTTTCGTTCAGATTGCGCTGACTTGCTTTCTTAGTATCTGGTCGGCATGGGAACGCACCGCCGTCCTTAAAAGCCGCGAGGTAAAGTGGCAGGATATCGCCCTGCGCCAGACCCCATGGCCGGACCGCGTTCAGCAAATCGGCAATTGCTTCCAGAATCAGTTCGAGATACCGATTCTATTCTATGTCCTCGCCGTGTTGGCGATCACGACCAAACAAGCCGGTCTTCTGTTTGTCGGCATGGAATGGCTTTTCGTCGCCACGCGCGTTGCGCATGCCTATGTCCTCACGACTTCGAACTATGTGCCGCTGCGCGGCAAGGTCTTTATTGTTGGAACCACTCTCTTGTTTCTTATGTGGGTGATCTTCGCGGTTCAAATTTTTGCCGGCCGCTCCATGGGTTCGTTATGAGAGCAGGTTTTCTATGACGCCTGGGGCCCGCATATCGGCGGCAATTGAAGTTTTCGATGACATCGAAACGCGCAAAAGACCGGCCGCCGATGCGCTGAAGGATTGGGGTTTGTCGCATCGTTTCGCTGGTTCCAAGGATCGCGCGGCGATCGCGTCGCTCGTCTTCGACGCGGAGCGCAACCGGGCGTCGAGCGCGTTCATCATGGGCAATGAGGCGCCTCGCGCGATCATTCTTGGCTCTCTGCGTCGGGCCCGTGGCATGGATGCTGGCATGCTGGCGGGGCTCTGCTCGGGCGAGGCGCATGCGCCGCCTCCGCTCGACGAGAGAGAGAGCGAACGTCTCGCCCACGCCGATCTGAGCGGCGCGCCAAGCTTTGTCGCGGGCGATTTTCCGCAATGGCTGGAGCCTTCCCTTGCCGCCGTCTTCGGGGAAAACACCATCGCCGAGATGAGCGCGCTTGCCACGCGTGCGCCGGTCGATCTGCGCGTCAATACGCTGAAGGCGACGCGTGAGAAGGTGCTTGCTGGTCTCGCTCATCTGCACGCTACGCAAACGCCTTATTCCTCTGTCGGATTACGTTTGCCTTTGACACCAGATGGGCGCGGGCCGCCGCTCGCGGCCGAGCCCGCCTATATCAAGGGCCTCGTCGAAATCCAGGATGAAGGCTCGCAGCTTTGCGCAACACTTGCCCTGGCAAGGCCCGGTGAGCAAGTGCTCGATCTTTGCGCGGGCGCGGGCGGCAAAACCTTGGCGCTCGCCGCATCAATGCAGAACAAGGGCCAGATCCATGCGGCCGACCGCGATGGGGCAAGGCTTATGCGGAGCTTCGCGAGACTCGAGCGCGCCGGTGTCCGCAACGTCCAACTGCATGCGCCGCGCGGGGATAGCGATGTGCTCGCCGCTCTTGAAGGGCGCTGCGATCTCGTTTTCGTCGATGCGCCATGCACTGGCACGGGCACCTGGCGGCGCAATCCGGACGCGAAATGGCGGATGCGGCCCGGGGCTCTGGCGATCCGGATTGCCGAGCAGAGCCAGGCACTCGAGGAAGCCGCGCGATTCGTGAAGCCACGCGGACGCATTGTCTATGTCACATGTTCTCTATTGCGCGAGGAAAACGAAGACAGGATCGCAACTTTTCTTGACACTCACATGGATTATAAAATCCTTCCTCTGCGGGAAATGGTCGAAATGGCACGGCTGCCGGAGATCGAGCGGTTTGCGTCGCGCTTCGGGTTTGGCCTGCGTCTGACGCCGCTGACGAGTGGCACCGACGGTTTTTTCGTTGCCATACTCATGCGCGGCTAGAAAATGATCGCCTCATTCGACGAAACGAGAGTCTTGAAAGGAATGCGGGATCAGGAAAGCATGTTCCGAAAAAATTGCTCGGCTTTTTCGATCGGAACGTGGTCCAACTCATTGATTAGGAGCGATTCCTTTTCAATCAGATGGTTCCATCTGGTGGGCAAGCGCACGAGCGCCTGTGATTTTCCATAAAGGAAACAGAATGAAGAACGCTTGCTCTAACGATCGATGACCTAGCCATGTCATTGATGACAAAGTGGCCCCAGGCCGCCGCTGATCCCTAACACTCATTCTTAGCAAATGAGTTTATGCCGGCTGAGACGATATGGTATCCACGGACGCCCCAAGCAGTAGTAAAGTACAGGGTCGTAGCATCCCATGAACCCCATCCTTGTTGAGGCGAATTTTTGTTTCATGGAAGGGTTCCAAGGAATGTATCATGCCCATTCGTAAATCCGCCTTAGAGTGATGTGTATGTTATCTGCATATTACGAACTTTGTATTCTAATTGCGAGCCGCGCCGTGAAGAGAGCCGATCATCAACGATCATTGTTCGCGCCGGAAAAGGACCCGCAATGAAGTCGCGTGGGATCAAGATTAACTTCGTCTTCAACGTAATTGGGCCGGTTCTTACGCTCATTGTCGCGCTTATCACAGTCCCGCTCTATGTGTCATATGTAGGCGTCGCACGATACGGGATCCTTGCGATTGTTTGGAAGCTGCTCGGTTATTTCGGCTTTCTCGATCTCGGCTTGTCGCGAGCGTCCGCGAATGCGCTTGCCAAGCTCGGAGATCCCTCATTAAAGGGAGAGCGGGCGAAGGTTTTGGTGACGACTTTCTGGCTCAATTTGTGTTTGGGCTGCTTCGGCGGGATCGTCTTTTATTTAACCGGAATCTTTTTTATCGAACGTCTGCTTACCGTGCCCGCCGATCTGAGGCCTGAGATCGAATCGTCGCTTCCTTGGGTCGCTGCCGTGCTGCCTCTCGCGCTTATTGGCGGCGTGGGATCAGGCGCTCTCGAATCGCGTGAGCGGTTCCTCGCCTCCAATGTGCTGGCGGTTGCGGGGGGGACATTGGGGATGGTGGTGCCGGTTATCTGCGCCGTGTTCATCTCGCCGAGTTTATCGGTCGTCGTTCCCGCGGCCGTCATCGCGCGTGCCCTGTCGGTTTTGTTTTTGCTTGGCTTCGCTTTGCAAAGTGAAAGGCCTTTGAGCCCGCGAAACTTCGATTTGAAACGGTGCAAGGCGCTTCTTAGTTTTGGCGGATGGATAAGCATCTCCAATACCATTGGTCCGCTTCTTGCGTCGGTCGATCAATTGATGATCGGCTCAATTCTCGGTGTCGCGGCCGTCGCCCATTATTCGGTTCCGATGAGCCTAGTCGTGCGCAGCCAACTGTTCGCAGCAGCCCTGGCACGGACGATTTTTCCACGCTTGTCGCGTTCCTCTCGGGACGAGGCGACGCAACTGGCGGAGAAGGCTTTTGTGACTATTGCCTATGCGTATGGTGCCGTCTGTGCGCCAGCGATCGTGCTGGCGGGGCCGTTTCTCGAACTTTGGATGGGGAAAGGTTTCGGCTCGATTGGGGGGCCGATTGCCGAACTCCTTTTGATTGGAGCATGGCCTAACGGAATGGCGTTCGTCCTATTTGCTTTTCTGGAAGGGCAAGGGCGGCCGGACATCGTCGCCAAACTTCATACAATCGAAATCGTGCCTTACATGATCGTACTTTGGTTCCTTATGAGCCATTTTGGCGTTTTGGGTGCCGCAGCTGCATGGAACCTCATGGTCACAATCGAGGCGATTGTTTTATTCATCGCCGTGCGGTTGCAGCCATCCCGGTTGCTTCGACTTGTTCCAGTTCTGGTATTCATGCTTGCTGGTTATCTCTATGTTTGTATTTGGACTCCGGCGCTTATCAATGCGTTTTTCGCGGCTGCCGTTTTGGCCGCGGGAATTGGTGCGAGTGCCATGATATTCGATGCTCACGCGCGTGGATTGGTCGCATCCCTGTGGTTTTCAAGACGTAGGCAACGTGCTGGTTAAGGCGATGTGACTTGCCGGCCGCATTGGCCCGGAGAGGATTGATCTGGGGACGAAGGGGCGGCCATTGAGATTAGCGCGGGCGGGAAATCCCCCGCCTGGCTCCTCGGGGTTCGCAGAAACCATCGATTGCAAGCGTCCCGGGCGACTGCACAGCCGCCTCGACTGGCCAAGCCAATCGGATGAGTTGATATGGCGGCGCTTTTGCTTACGGCCGGTATGTTGGACCATAGTCCAACAAAGCTTGGCAGCTTCGCGTGATACGCACTTATGTCGGGACCCAATCAGACGCGCGTATGTGCCGGCGCTGAAATGCGGTACCGGTCTGATATTGTTCCTGCTTGGCAGCTTTGGTGGCGTTGTGACTCGCCGCTGGCAAGCACGGCCAATCGGAAATCCTGATCGTGATGGTCACCGGTGTTAAATGGCGTTGCGTTTTTGTACAGTGGCAGCCGCCACTCATCCGCGTTTGCTCGCGGTTGATGTGTGCTGACGGAGCTGGCAGTAAAGAGGACCGGGCAGGGCGTCGCTATGCCGTGCCGGTGTTGGTCATTCCCGGCAAGACCTGAAAATGATGGCTTGAACATGATAGTTTACGAGAAAATTGGCGAGATTAGCGTTACGAATGTTCTGCGTGACTTCATCAGCGGCGAAGTCTTGCCCGGAACGGAGATTGCGGCTGACCAATTTTGGAGCGGGTTATCGGGGCTTGTCGATGAGTTCGCGCCGCGCATTCGCAAGCAATTGCAATTTCGCGGAGAGCTGCAGGAAAAGATCGACGAATATCATCGCGTGACCGCGAGCCGGCCATTTAATCCGGCTGATTACGAACACTTTCTTCGCGAGATCGGCTACCTTGTCCCGGAGCCGCCCAATTTTACCATTCGCACCGAAAATGTTCTGGAGGTCGCGAGGGTCGCCGGACCGCAGCTCGTTGTGCCCGCCTCGAATGCGCGCTACGCCCTCAATGCGGCAAACGCCCGCTGGGGCAGCCTTTACGATGCGCTCTATGGCACAGACGCAATTCCTGAGGCGGATGGCGCGGAACGCGGCAAGGGCTATAACAAAGTGCGTGGCGCCAAGGTCATCGATTGGGTCCGCGCGTTTCTCGACGACGTGGTTCCGCTCGCGAAGGGAAGCCACAAGGCGGTGACCGCCTATAAAGTCTTTGGCGGCGAGCTCATCGCGACCCTTGAGAACGGGCTCGAGACGCGGCTGCGCCATCCCGGCCGGTTCGCCGGATACAGGAAGACATCGCTCGATTCCTTTGTCGTCCTGTTGCGCCACCATGGCCTGCATATCGAGGTCGAGATTGATCAAAACAGCCTTGTCGGTGCCGAGAGCAAGGCAAGCGTCGCGGATGTCGTCCTGGAAGCCGCGCTCAGCACCATCATCGACCTTGAGGACAGCGTCGCGGCGGTCGATGCGCAGGATAAGGTTGCCGTTTACCGCAATTGGCTTGGGCTGATGAAGGGAAGCTTGACGGCGACCCTCGAAAAGAAAGGGCTGCTCGTCGAGCGGCATCTTGCTGAGGATCGCACTTATGCGGGCCGGGACGGTGCCGACATGACCTTGCATGGGCGCAGCCTTCTGCTGGTGCGCAATGTCGGTCATCACATCGAAACCGATGCGGTGCTCGATCAAGCCGGCAACCAAATTCCTGAAACCATTTTGGATGCAGCAGTCACCACGCTGATCGCGATCCACGATCTCAAGCGCGTCAGCGGTCCACGCAACAGCCGTTACGGTTCGATCTACATCGTCAAGCCAAAAATGCACGGGCCGCACGAAGTCGCCCTCGCCGACGCGCTTTTTGGCGCTGTCGAGGACATGCTGGGGCTCACCCGGCACACAATCAAGATCGGCATCATGGACGAGGAAAGGCGGACTTCCGTCAATCTTAAGGCGTGCATAGCAGCGGCGGCCGACCGGGTGTTTTTCATCAATACCGGCTTCCTCGATCGCACCGGTGACGAGATTCACACCTCGATGGAAGCCGGACCTATGGTCCGCAAGAACAACATGAAGAACACGGATTGGATCGCGGCATACGAGAACGCCAACGTCGATGTTGGCATTGCCTGCGGCTTGCCTGGGCGGGCGCAGATCGGCAAGGGCATGTGGGCCGCGCCGGACCGCATGGCGGACATGCTCGCGCAAAAGATCGTGCATCCGCTCGCCGGGGCGAACACGGCCTGGGTGCCATCACCGACGGCTGCTATCTTGCATGCTGTGCATTATCATAAGGTCGATGTCGCGAGCCGGTGGAAAGAACTTGCCCGGCGCAGCCCGCCGCATCTTTCCGATCTCCTTGCCATCCCAACCTGCCGGGTGAACTGGGCGCCGGACGACATTCAAGCCGAGCTCGACAACAATTGCCAGGGGATCTTGGGATATGTCGTGCGTTGGATCGATCAAGGCATCGGCTGTTCCAAAGTGCCGGATATTCACGACATAGGCCTTATGGAAGATCGCGCAACCTTACGCATTTCGAGCCAGCATATCGCCAATTGGCTGCACCATGGGATTGTCACGCGCGAGCAGGTGATGGAAACGCTGCAAAGGATGGCTTCCGTTGTCGACCGGCAAAATGCCGGCGATCCGCTCTACCGGCCGATGGCGCCAGGCTTCGATGGACACGCCTTCCAAGCGGCGTCGGATCTGATCTTCAAGGGACGCGTGCAGCCAAATGGCTACACGGAGTGGATCCTCCACGCGCGCCGGCGTGAGGTGAAGGCTGCTGCCCATTAGCTATTCCGGCGGCGTTCCGTTGAGCGCCAATACTTCTCCGGCAAGATAGAGGCTGCCCGCGATCAGTATACGCGGCGGCGCTGACCATTCTCGCGCGGCGAGAAATGCGAGCGCTGACTTTATGCTTCCGCATGCCGCCGCCGGAATCCCATTCGCGGCGGCGGCCGTGGCAACCTCGGCGGCGGGCTTGGCATATTGGTCTGCATTCACCGGCACCGCCACAACTTCTTGGGCGAGGCCTTTGAAGGCGCGGAGAAACCCGCCCGTATCCTTGGATGCGAGCGAACCGCAGATGATGACGAGGGGCCGCTGCGTCTTGTCTTCCAGTTCCGCCATCGATTGGGCGAGCGCGCGGCCAGCATCCTCGTTATGGCCGCCGTCGAGCCAGATCTCTGAGCCTGCCGGGGCGAGCGTCCCCACATGGCCCTTGGCGAGATTTTGCAAGCGGGCGGGCCACTCCGTGCGCGTCAAACCTTCTTCGAAGACAGACGCCGCAAGATGGGGCGCGATCGCGCGCAACGCGGCGATCGCGGTCGCGGCGTTTTGATGCTGATGACGGCCGATGAGACGCGGCGGCGGCAGATCGAGCAGGCCGCGATTGTCCTCGAAGACAAGACGGCCATGTTCTTCCCAAACATTGTAATCCCGCTCCGCGGCAATGACCGGCGCACCCAAGCGCCTTGCTTCGCGATCGAGCACAACCAGGGCGGCATCTTCCTGCGTACTCAGAATAGCGAGCACGCCAGCTTTGAGGATTCCAGCCTTCTCGTAAGCGATTTTATCGACCGTCGCGCCAAGGAACTCAGGATGATCGATCGAGACCGGCGTGATGACCGTGGCACAAGGCCGCGCGATGACATTGGTTGCATCGAACCTTCCGCCGAGACCGACTTCCAGCAGCAAATAATCAGCGGGATGCTCGCTGAAAAGCTTGAATGCTGCCGCGGTGGTGACTTCGAAGAAAGTGATCGGCTGGCCCTCATTAGCCTTTTCGCATGCAGTCAAGGCCGCAAAAAGCTCGGCGTCGCCGACGAGCTTGCCGCCGCCTTCTTGACCAAGCCGGATCCGTTCATGAAAGCGCACCAGATGCGGTGAGGTATAGACATGGACACGCTTTCCCGCCGCTTCCAGAATGGCGCGCATGAAAGCAATCGTCGACCCCTTGCCATTTGTTCCTGCGACATGAACGATCGGCGGCAGCCGTGTCTCCGGCGATCCCAACGCTGCGAGAAGCCGCTCGATCCTGCCCAGCGAGAGTTCGATCGTCTTGCGATGCAGCGTGAAAAGATGGGTAAGGAGGGCGTTTAGCGAATCCATGTTGCCCTGTTTGGCGGCCCTCAGGCGGCCGCTTGCTCGATGGGCTGGGTCCGGGTCATAAGCGCGCAAAGGCGGGCGAGCGTCGCGCGCATGTCCTGCCGTTTTACCACCATGTCGATCATGCCATGCGCCTCGAGATATTCCGCGCGCTGAAAGCCTTCGGGCAGGCGTTCGCGTATCGTTTGTTCGATCACACGGGGGCCGGCAAAACCGATGACAGCGCCAGGTTCGGCAAGATGGATGTCCCCGAGCATGGCATAGGAAGCGGTGACGCCGCCCGTCGTCGGATTGGTCAGGACGACAATATAGGGAAGTTTGGCCTCGCGCAGGCGTTGCACGGCAATCGTCGTGCGCGGCATTTGCATCAGCGAGAAGATGCCTTCCTGCATCCGCGCGCCACCTGAGGCGGTAAAAATGATGAAAGGTGTGTGGCGCTCGACCGCCACCGTCATACCCGTGATGATCGCCTCACCCGCCGCCATGCCGAGCGAACCGCCCAGAAAATCGAAATCCTGCACCGCGGCAATGATGTCCATGCTCTGCAATTTGCCAAAGGCGAGCTTCACCGCGTCGAAGGCGCCGGTTTTCAGGCGGTATTCCTTGAGCCGGTCGGTGTAGCGTTTTACATCGCGGAATTTTAAGGGGTCCAACGGCACCTCCGGCGTCGCAAGCTCATCATAGATCGCGTCGTCGAAGAGATTGTCTAGTCTCGCCTTTGGGGCAATCCGCATGTGATAGCCGGAGCCCGGAACGACGAAGAGATTGGCTTCGAGATCCTTGTGAAAGACGAGTTCGCCGGACTCCGGACATTTGACCCAGAGGTTTTCCGGGGTCTCGCGGCGCAGGAGAGACCTGACCTTTGGCGGGACGACATTTGAGATCCAGTTCATCGGCGATCCAGTTTTGCCCTTGTGTTTATATTGCGGGCCATCAGCCCGGAGCGGCCGCCGCCGACCGCACGCCCTTGGCGATATCGGCGACGAGACCAGCCACCGCTTCTACGCTTTTATCGGTCGCCTTGCCATGCCTATCGAGCGAGGCGCGCAAGGCTTCGACGATCGCCGATCCAACCACCACTCCGTTGGCATGCGCGGCGATTGCAGCAGCGCTATTGGCGTTTTTCACACCGAAGCCGACCGCGACCGGCAAGCGGGTATGCGCCTTGATGCGGGCAACCGCCGAGGCAACCCCGGTCAGTTCGGGGGCGGCGGCTCCGGTAATGCCCGTGATCGAGACATAATAGACGAAACCCGAAGTATGGGCGAGAACGGCGGGCAGCCTTGCGTCGTCCGTCGTCGGTGTCGCGAGACGGATGAAATTGAGCCCTGCGGCAAGAGCGGGCAGGCAGAGCTCGGAATCCTCCTCGGGCGGCAGATCGACGATGATCATGCCATCCACCCCGGCCGCCTTCGCGTCACGCAGGAACGCATCGACGCCATACACATAGATGGGGTTGTAATAGCCCATGAGAACGATCGGCGTCGTGGCATCGTCTTTACGGAAATCGGCGGCAAGCGCCAGCGTTTTGGCAAGCGTCGTTCCGGCTGCGAGCGCGCGCAATCCCGCCGCCTGGATCGCCGGCCCGTCCGCCATAGGATCGGTGAAAGGCATCCCGAGCTCGATCACATCCGCGCCCGCGTCCGGCAGCGCTTTCAAGATGGCAAGGCAAGTCGCAAGATCCGGGTCGCCAGCCATGACAAACGTCACGAGAGCGGCGCGGTTGTGCCGCGCCAGATCTTCAAAGCGGCGATCGATTCGTGTCGGCATGAGAATTTTCGGGTTGCGAAAAAGAAAACGGGGCCTCGGGCCAAGCGGGCCAACGCTCTAGCATGGGGCGCGATGCGGGGGAAGGCTCAGAGCGGCGTTTGCCGCGCGTGAATGGACCGCCCGCCACGCGAAGATCAAGGCATGCGGGATGATACGCAAACGAAAAAGGCAATCCGGGACCGATGGACCGCGGCGCTTAAAGATGATAGCGGGACGGCCAAGCTATGCACCGCGACACCCTATATAAACAAGCATAACAATTCATGGCGCCATCACGGAATATTTCAACCCAGAGGGTTAGAGTTCGCTTGACGGTCAATTTCGAACAGAACGAGCAGGCGCTCGCACTTGACGGCCGCCAGATCATCCTGGCCCTCGTCTCGGCAATCGCTACTGTAACGATCGTCGGCGTCGGCCTTTCGCTGACCATGACACTTATCGCGCTACGCCTTGGCGAACAAGGGTTTAGCGCCCGGGCGATCGGTTTAAACCCCACCGCAGGCGGCTTTGCGATCCTCACCGGGGCCGCCTTCGTTCCGGCGCTCGTGCGCCGGATGAGCGTGAAACCCTTGCTCTTTCTGGCGCTCCTCACGAGCGGCCTCAGCCTCCTAAGCTTTACCTTGACCGATGATTACTGGGCCTGGCTCGCCATTCGCGCGGTGTTCAGCGCTGCCCTCAGCGTGCTCTTCGTCACCAGCGAATATTGGATCAATGCCATCGCCCCGCCCCGGCAGCGGGGTTTCGTCTTGGGATTTTACATGACCAGTCTTGCCGGAGGCTTTGCCGTGGGTCCGGGGATTCTGGGTTTCGTCGGCACTGCAGGTCCGGCGCCTTTCTTCGTGGCCACGGCTCTCTTCGCGCTGGCGGCCTTGCCGATAGTCGTCTGGAGCGGCAAGGTACCCGACGAGATCAAAAGCGCGCCGCCGGTTCCGGTTCTAAGCTTCCTGACTAGCCTTCCCATCGCAACCCTCGCCGGATTGCTGTATGGCGCGATCGAAGCGGCGAGCCTCGGCCTTCTGCCCGTCTATGCCCTCCGCGCCGGACTTAGTCCGGAAACCGGAGCCTTGTTCGTGACCTTGTTCGCGCTTGGCAACGTGATCTTTCAATTCCCGGTTGGCTTTGCCTCGGACCAGATGGATAGAAGCAAATTATTATTATCGCTTGCCGTTCTTGGCCTTTGCGGGGCCATCGCCCTGGCCGTTGCGGGGACGTCGCATTTCCCCCTCTTTTGCAGCCTGCTCGTCCTTTGGGGCGGCATTGTCGGCAGTCTCTACGCGGTCGGGCTCGCGCATCTCGGCTCGCGCTATGGCGGACCGGACTTGGCAAGCGCCAATGCGGCCTTTGTTATGCTCTACTCGCTCGGCATGCTCGGCGGGCCGCCCATCGCCGGCCTCGGCATGGATCTCCTGTCTCCGAACGGTTTTTTCTTCTCCATCGCGGGGCTGCTTGTGGTCTATCTCGGTCTCGTTTGTGGGCGCCTTCCGCACCGGAGCGCGTGGTGAAAAATGTTAGTGGTCCGGCCCTGCCTATCGCACAGGCGCCGTCCATAGCCATCTCGCGCGTCACGCGCTATGATTCACAGATATTACGCTCGCTTACGCGGACCCGCCAACCGCGTCCTTCCCACGTTGAGCCTTGCCGACCCATGGTTGAAGAAACGCATTTCGGTTTTTCCAGCGTGCCGCTGCATGACAAGCAGGCGCGCGTGGACGATGTTTTTCACAAGGTCGCTTCGCGTTACGACCTTATGAACGATCTCATGTCGGGTGGTCTCCACCGGATCTGGAAGGATATTTTCACGGCGAGGATCAGGCCGTCCAGAAAAGCCCGGTTTCGCCACCTCGACGTGGCCGGCGGCACCGGTGACATTGCCTTCCGGGTGGCAAACGCGGGCTCGGCCTCGACCGAGGTCGTCGTGCTCGACATCAATGCCGGCATGCTGGAGGAGGGACGGCGGCGAGCCGCCAAGAGGCGTTTCGACGGGACGCTCGACTTTGTCGAGGCGAACGCCGAGGAACTGCCCTTCGCATCGAATGGTTTCGACTGCTACACGATTGCCTTTGGCATCCGCAACGTGCCGCGCATCGATCAGGCGCTCGCTGAGGCGTACAGGGTTCTGCGGCGTGGCGGCAAATTTCTCTGTCTTGAATTCTCGCATGTGAACGTGCCGGTGCTCGACCGCCTCTACGAAGCCTATTCGTTTCGCTGCATTCCCCTTATCGGCGGTCTCGTCGCCGGCGATCCGGAGCCCTATCGATACCTCGTCGAATCGATCGCGCGGTTTCCCGACGCTGAAAGTTTTCGTGACAAGGTTGCCCGTGCGGGGTTCGAGCGGGCCTCGTTCACGCGTCTCTCGGGGGGGATCGTTGCCATTCATTCTGGCTGGAAGCTTTAGGAATGAGTATCAGACGCGGGGCTGGCGGCCTTGGCCCCATAATTTCTAGGAAACACGGCTCACGGCGCGATCCGGAATGGATGGACAAGCTGTTGAAAGCTCACATCTAGAGCGGGATGAGGAAAAGTGGAAACCGGTTTTCCGCCCGCATCCCGCTCAAAACTCTTAAGAATTGATCATGATGACTTTGGATTGTCTCAATCCAAAGTCATCATGATCTAGGACTGGCGGCGATAGTGCGTTCATCCTTTGGCTCCTTAATCCGCCTGGCGCGCGCGGGCTTCGTGCTGGCGCGGGCCGGCGTGTTCAGCGACGTCGACCCCACGATTCTGCCGCCGGCCGCGCGGCTGCCGCTCGCCTTGGCGCGGCTCCTTGCCGGGCCAGGAGCGACAACCGCCAGGGCCAAGGGCACCGTTAAGAAAGCGAGCGGTCTTGCCAATCTGCCCGGCGCGATCAGCCGGCTCGGGCCGTCCTATGTCAAGCTCGGCCAATTCCTCGCAACGCGGCCGGATGTCGTCGGCGTCGCGGTCGTCAACCAGCTTGAACGTTTGCAGGACCGGATGGAGCCGTTTCCGAGGGCGGTCGCGATCGCGACGATCGAGGCGGCCTTCGGCGAATCGCTCGGCCGCATTTTCCTGAGCTTCGGAGAACCGGTCGCCGCTGCGTCCATCGCGCAAGTCCATCGCGCCCGTGTGAAAGATGCCGAGGGCGAACACGATGTCGCTGTCAAAGTGCTGCGTCCGGGTGTCGAGCGGCGTTTCAATCGCGATCTCGGCGACATGTATGTCGCGGCCCGCCTGGCCGAGCGCTGGATCGGCGATGCGCGCCGCCTAAAACTTATCGAGATCGTTGATACGCTTGCTCGCACCGTCAAGATGGAAATGGATTTCCGTCTGGAAGCGGCGGCGGCTTCGGAATTCGCCGAGAATGTCGCCAAGGATACGGATTTACGGATCCCTAGAATCGACTGGGATCGGACCGCGAAGGAGGTGCTGACGCTCGAATGGATCGATGGAACGCCCTTGTCCGACATCAAGGCGCTCGTTGCCAAGGGCTATGATCTGCAGGACCTTGGCCGCAATGTCGTACAATCCTTTTTGCGCACCGCGATGCGGGACGGATTTTTCCATGCCGACATGCATCAGGGTAATTTATTCGTTGATGCGCAAGGGCGCCTGACAGCGGTGGATTTCGGCATCATGGGCCGCCTCGGTTTCAACGAGCGGCGCTTTCTCGCGGAAATCCTTTACGGCTTCATAAAGCGCGATTACCGGCGCGTGGCGGAGGTCCATTTCGAGGCGGGTTATGTGCCGCGCGTGCACAAGGTCGAGGATTTCGCGCAGGCGATCCGGGCGATCGGCGAGCCGATCCATTCCCGCACCGCCGATCAGATTTCCATGGCCAAGCTCTTGACCCTGCTTTTCGAGATCACTGGCCTCTTCGACATGAAGACGAGGATCGAACTCGTTCTTTTGCAAAAGACCATGGTCGTCGTCGAAGGCGTGGCGCGCACGCTCGATCCAAAACTCGATGTGTGGACAACGTCCGAACCGGTGGTCGGCGCCTGGATCGAGCAGAACCTTGGCCCCGTTGGAAAATTGCAGGACGCCGGCCGCGCCGCCGCGACGCTCGCGCGCTTCGCCTCGAATTTGCCCGGCGTGCTTCTGCGCGGCGAAAATATCGTCAATCAACTCGAAGGCATGGCCGAAAACGGTTTTGAACTCTCCGAGGCGGCCATGCAAAAAATCGGCGAGGCGCAAGCGCGCGGCGCCCGCCTCGGCCATATCGCGCTCTGGCTCATCGCGGCGATCGGCCTTTTGATGCTGTTGCGGTGATCGCGACGCGGATTCTAGAAGGATAACGCGTATCATCCGTGCCCGCGTCACTCCGATGGTTGGTGCGCCGGAATCAACTCGGACGGTCCGATGCCGGTCGCCTGAAAAATGACTTCGCCGTCCTTCGCCGCGATGAAATGAGGGACCGTTGGAAGTTCCGAGAAAAAGGTCCCGGCAGGGTAGGGCGTCAATTTGCTCTCATCGAATGTGTCGCCGAAGCCAAAATAGAGCGTGCCCGACAATACGGTCAGCGTCCGCACTTCTTCTGGATGGGTGTGGGGCAAAACCTTGGCCCCAGCGGGAAGTTTAAGACGCACGACGTAAAGGCCGGGCTTCGCCGGATCCCCATAGAGGACGGCAAGCTCAACACCCGCCGGCGTGGCTTTGAATGTGATGTCCTGCGGGAGCTTTACAGTACCCGTGCCATCCGCTGCGATGGCATTTGCTCCCAGGAACAAGCTGGCACTCAAGAGGATGAATGCGACAGTGGCCGTCCACGCATTTGTTCTCATCGCCCGGTCTCCTCCCTGCTGATGTTGGAGGATTGCAGCAAACAGGGAATGTGACAAGGGAGGCGCGGAAGGGGGTTATCCGTTCAGGCGCTTTCCTTGGCCCGGAACGCGCGCTTGCGCTCATTGGGATCGAGCAGGGCCTTGCGCAGCCTGATTGACTTCGGCGTGACTTCCACGAGCTCGTCGTCCTCGATATAGGCCAGCGCCTTTTCCAGTGTCATCTTGATCGGCGGGGTGAGGCGGACGGCCTCGTCTTTGCCGGCGGCGCGGATATTGGTCAGCTGCTTGCCCTTCAGGACATTGATTTCGAGGTCGTTTTCGCGCGTGTGCTCGCCGATGATCATGCCGCGATAGACCTTGCAGCCCGGCTCGATCATCATCGGGCCGCGGTCTTCGAGCTTCCACATCGCATAAGCGACCGATTCGCCATTGTCGTTCGAGATCAAAACCCCATTGCGGCGCCCCGCGATCTCGCCTTTCCACGGCGCATAAGCGTGAAACAGCCGGTTCATGATCGCGGTGCCGCGCGTGTCGGTCAAAAGCTCGCCCTGATAGCCGATGAGGCCGCGCGTCGGCGCGTGGAAAACGAGGCGCAGCCTGCCGCCTCCCGATGGCCGCATCTCGATCATCTCGGCCTTGCGCTCGGCCATTTTCTGGACAACGACGCCGGAATGCTCCTCATCGACGTCGATCACCACTTCCTCGATGGGTTCGAGGAGCTGGTTCGTGGCCGGGTCTTTTTGAAACACCACCTTGGGCCGCGACACGCCGAGTTCAAATCCCTCGCGGCGCATGGTCTCGATCAGAATGGCAAGCTGCAATTCGCCGCGCCCAGAAACGACATAAGCGTCGGCACCCGGTGTGTCCTCGACCTTCAAGGCGACATTGCCCTCCGCCTCCTTATAGAGGCGGGCGCGGATCACGCGGCTCGTGACCTTATCGCCTTCGGTTCCGGCGAGCGGCGAATCATTGACAAGGAACGTCATCGACAAAGTCGGCGGATCGATCGGCTGCGCCTGCAAGGGCTCAACGACGTCCGGCGCGCAAAGCGTATCGGCGACATTGAATTTCTCGAGCCCCGCGATCGCGATAATATCGCCAGCCTCGGCTTCCTCGATTGGCGTGCGCTCGATTCCGCGGAAAGCCAGGATTTTGGAAACGCGTCCCTGTTCGACCACTCCGCCCTTGCGGTCCAAGACCTTGACGCTCTGATTGGGCTTTATGGAACCCGCGAAAATGCGCCCCGTGATGAGGCGGCCGAGATAGGGATTGGCTTCAAGCAAGGTGCCGAGCATGCGAAACCCGCCCTCCTCCGCCGTGGCAGGCGGCGGGACGTGCTTCAGGACCAGATCGAACAGAGGCGCCATGCCATCCTGCGGTCCATCCGGACTATCGGCCATCCAGCCTTGTTTCGCCGAACCATAGAGAATCGGAAAATCGAGCTGTTCGTCAGTGGCGTCGAGCGCCGCGAACAGGTCGAACACCTCGTTGACGACTTCGCTCACGCGGGCATCCGGCTTATCGACCTTGTTCACCGCGACGATTGGCCTCAGGCCAATTTTCAGCGCCTTGCCGACGACGAATTTGGTTTGTGGCATCGGCCCTTCGGAGGCATCCACCAAAACGATCGCGCCATCGACCATCGATAAAATGCGTTCCACCTCGCCGCCGAAATCGGCATGGCCTGGCGTATCGACGATATTGATCCGCGTGTCCTTCCAGGCGATCGACGTGGCCTTGGCCATGATCGTGATCCCGCGCTCCTTTTCGATATCATTCGAATCCATGACCCGCTCGGCGACCCGCTGATTCTCGCGGAAGGCGCCGGATTGCTGGAGCAGGCGGTCGACGAGCGTCGTCTTGCCGTGGTCGACATGCGCGATAATCGCGATATTGCGGAGCTTCATCTGTTTATCCGAATCAAACTCGCGGCGCCCGGACGGCCGCAAGGACCGTACACCACCCAGACGACGCTTTTTTGTGAGACATGCCAGCGAACCCATAATATGGGGAGGCATCTTCGCGGTTGCAGCATCCCTTATAGGAAACAAACCGGTTTGAAAACCAATTATCCGCGAACCCTCGCCGCCGCGCCGGAGGTTTAGGGCAGGCGGCCGATAAATTCTTAAGTCATTCGCCTTTCCACAGCTCATGAAAATGGTTCACCGGCCCCGGGCCTTGGCCGGCGGAAAGCGCGCCGGCCGCCGCGATGGCACCGGAAAGGTAGGTTTTTGCCGCGCCGACGGCATCGCTAAGCTCAAGGCCGTGCGTGAGAAATGCGGCGATCGCCGAGGAAAGGGTGCAGCCGGTGCCATGCGTGTTTTGGGCCGCAAGGCGCGGCGCGGAAAACAGGCGGTAGGAACCGCCGATGGTGGACAATAGATCGTCGGACGTCGCGCCGCCCACATGCCCCCCCTTGATCAGCACGGCCTTCGCGCCGCGTGTGTGCAAAAGCTTGGCGGCGCGGCGCATGCCCTCCAAATCCGCCGCGATGACATGGCCCGAAAGCCGCGCCGCTTCGGGGAGATTCGGCGTGACCAGGGTGGCGAGTGGCAGCAGATGGCGCAGGATTGCCGTAGCGGTGTCGGATGTTGCCAAGGGATCGCCGCTTGTCGCGGCCAGCACCGGATCGAGGACGATGAAGCGCGGCTTATAGAATGCGAGCCTGTCGGCGACTTCCTCGACGATCGCGCCGCAGGCGAGCATCCCGATCTTGACGGCCGCGACCTCGATGTCTTCAAAAATCGCATCGATCTGGGCGGCGGCGAAATCGGCGGGCGGAACATGCATGGCTTTGACGCCTTGCGTATTCTGCGCGGTCAAGGCCGTGATCACGGCCATGCCGTTGCAGCCGAGTGCGGCAAAGGTTTTCAGATCGGCCGCGACACCGGCGCCACCGCTTGGATCGAAACCCGCGATCGAGAGAAGATTTGGGATCATGTTCCGGGGCCCCGGTACGCATTGCCGCTAGGCTGGTTCGGCAACAGGATAGCGATTCCTGCTTTCCTCGCATGGGGAAATGCAGCCGCGCAATCGCACGTCGGCGGCTTTCCCCTATGTTCATGGGTTGTTCGGAGATTGCAGGCTTGGCCATGGCGCTCGTGACCGGGGCCAAGACTTTAAAAATCACAAAGCCAAAGTGTAATCCTATCAAAGAATTGCGCTTGCCCCAAATCCTGGTTCCGCACGCCGCGCCGCCTTGCAAAGGTGCATTTGCGAGATGCGTCAATCGTACCAAAATGTTTCACGTGAAACACTTTTGTCCGATTTGCCCATAGTTCCGGACAAAACTGATGGCTAAATGATCAGCTTCACCGCACCTCACATCTCGCTTCGCGGAGGCTTTCGCTCGATATGGCGAAAACTCCATTCGACACCCGTGCCGCCGGGGCCGGTTTCTCCGTGAACAGCGATCTGGGCGCAACTGCGCGGCCCGTCCGGCGCCGCGAAAAAAATGCTTTCCTCGATGTTGGCCTGCCCAGCCGATGTTTCGAAGAGCCAGCGTCTTCCATTTGGCAAAATGCAAAGCACGGCACGGCCTTCGCGGACGCGCTTCAAGCGTACATTCGGATGGATGTGGAAGCGCAAGGCGAAGGGGCATCGTTCGACGGGATCGCCGGGCTTGGCGGCGCGCAGGCTATCGATCCCCGTGACCGTCTTGCCATCCTTGCTTAGCTCTATGCGGCGCTCATGGATTAAGCCGAATCGCGCCTCGTAGCCATTATGCGCGACGGCGACCATCGTTCCCATAGGCTGGTCAAGCCGCTCGACATCGACCTTATCCGGGCCCGAGACGATCTGGTCGCCGAGCCATTTTTGCAATCCCGTGTGCGAGGCGAAACGGCAAGAGGACGTGTCATCGATGACGAGTGTCGAATGCGCCGCCGTCATTCGCGCCGCCTCGCGCGCCGCCGCCCGGTTGGCGTCCGGCGCACCGCAATTGATGACAAGCCGCTGCGCGCCGACGGAAAACTCGAAAGACGCACATCCGGCATGCGCGCGGTTGGAAAAAATTTGCGGGGGCGGGCGGCCGGCTTCGATCAAGACAATGGCATCCTCGGCCTGGAGCCGCTGGTAGCCCGAGTGCCGCGCACTGGTCAGCGCCTGCGCCCGCACGTCGTCATAGGCAAGAATCGTCGCAAGCAATTCAGGCGGCGTAACGCCCATGCCGTTGAACAAAGCGAGGGTGCCGTCACCATGCCGGAACAGACGCAGCATCGGCAGCATGCGATCAATCGCGTTGAGGAGTTGCGCGGGAGGATGCAGCCCGCGCGCGGCATAGGCCTGCCGTAAGGGAAGCAAATCCGGAAGCAAGTCGAGCAAAATCTCCGGATTGCGGCCGATGTGGCCGCCGTCCGGCAGAATTTGACGATCGAGCTCCTCGGTGAGCAGTTTCGTGCCTTTACGGGTCAGATTGCGGGTGCCTTCCGCGCAAAGGCCGAATTCGGCGAGCGCGATCGCGGCAAGGAGGCGCGATTCGCCGGCGAGCCCCCCGGCGATTTTCCGCTCCAGAAAAAGCTGAGTGCGACCGAGTCCCTTCATGAAACGGCGATAGAAGGGGCGGTCGGCGCCGTCGAGAATCACAGGTGATTGCGACAGAAAGGCGAGCATGCGCCGTGCCGCGACCTCGGGCTCCCAGGCCGGAATTTGGCTTGGGCGGCCCGCCAGGCTTAAAAAATCATCGACAAGGGCGCGGGCATTGGCGCGTGCCACCGCCGTATCGGCGGCGCGCAGATGGCGGAGCCAGCCAAAACCCGCGAGCGCCCGCGCCCATGCCGCCGATACCGGCTCAAGCTCGAACGGCGAGCGGCCATGCGCGTTGATGATCTTGCCGCCGAAAGCAAAATAGCCGGCATAAATGTCCGCCGCGAGGGTTGGATCGCTTGTTCTTATATCTTGCGGGGCGATCAAAAGCCGCTCCGGAGGCCGCCGTCCCAAACCGATCGCGGCGCGCACAGGCGCGCTGAGGCCGCGCCGCAAAGCCAATCCGGCGCGGGCGGCAATGAGACCCACGACGCGCAACCGGTCCTTGAATGTCGCGCCGGCCAGGGACTCGCCTCCTCCATTTTGTCTGACGGCAAGCGAAGAAAACACAATGCGGCCAGCAAGTTTGTATTCCACGGCGCACGACCGCCGGAGTCCAGCGTTCGAAGTCCAGCGCTTTGAGTTATCCTTAAAACCTATCGGGTTTATTAACCGCGGCGCAATAGGCGGGCGGCGAAGAAACCGTCGAGGCCAGAAAGCCGCGATTCGGCTTCCCAAAGATGCAATGGCAAGGTCCGTAATTCGCCGCTTTCATTCAGGATTTCGGGCAAACCGCCCACCTCGTCCGGCGTTATCGGCACGCGGACGACGCCGGGCTCGCGGCGAAGCAGCGCCGAAATTTGCAACTCATTTTCTTCGGGTTCCATCGAACAAGTGCAATAGACGATCATGCCGCCGGGTTTCACGAGTGCAACGGCTTTGTCGAGAAGGCGTGCCTGAAGCGCAGTCAGCGCCGCGATATCGCGCGGTTTTTTGATCCAGGCGATGTCCGGGTGACGCCGGATCGTTCCCGTGCCTAGACAGGGCGCGTCGACGAGAATCGCATCGAATGGCGGAGTCTTTAGGCTGACAATATCGGCAACAACGACATCGGCATGCAAATTGAGTCTTGCGAAATTGGAAGCGAGCCTTTTCAAACGCTCGGCCGAACGATCGATCGCGGTGACGTCGGCGCCGGCTGCTGCGAGTTGCGCCGCCTTGCCGCCGGGAGCCGCGCAAAAATCGGCGACCCGTGTGCCCGGTCCAACCCGTAAAAGCCTCGCTGGCAGAGCCGCCGCCGCATCCTGGACAAACCAGCGGCCTTCCGCGAAACCAGCGAGTTCGGTTACTGGCAAATGAGTCGAAAGCCGCAGCGAACCGGTTGGCAATAGGGTTGCGCCAAGCCGCTCCGCCCAGATCAAAGGGTCCGAGAGAACCGTAAGATCAAGTGTCGGCTCTTCGCGATGGGCGGTTGCGATCGCGCGCGCGCCGGCTTCCCCATAGGTTTTGCGCCAGCGCGCCGCAAGCCATGCGGGCGTGTCGTGATCCAGCGGGTCGCTTTCCAGAAGTGTTTTTTCCCGGGCACGGATTAGATTGCGCAAGACACCATTGATGAGAGAAGCGTAGGGCGCGTTTCTTGCTTCGAGGCGGGTGGCGCGGACAGCAAGATCGACGGCGGCGTGATCAGGCACATCGAGAAAGAGAATCTGAGCGGCCGCCGCAATCAAGGTCCATTCGAGGTGGGCAGCCTGCCGCGGCAGGCCCTTTTCCATAAGTTCGGCCAAGACCGCGCGGATGGTCCCGAGACGGCGCAGTGCGACGGTCACAATGGAGCGCGTCAAGGCGATGTCACGGGGTTCTAAACCGCCCAGCCGCGAGAGAATCGCCGAGCCCGAAAAGCATTCGTCGAGCGGATGATATCTTCCAACAATATCGTTGAGGATAGCCGCGGCGGCGAGACGCGCGGCAAGTCCCGGGCAATCCTCTCCCTCGCGTCCCTGGTTCTGCGCGGAAACGATATAGCCTGGCCGGCCGTTTGAAATCCTGCGGCTACGACGCCGGTCAGCCGGCGGATGCGGAGATTCGGTCAAACGCAAGACTCCGCTGCGATGGCTTCTGAAACACGGATCATACCGTCTTACTAGCACGAACATTTAGACTTTGCCCAGGATCTGGGCCAAGTTATGAGCGGGGATGAGGGGGATCGAAATTTGGGCGGAAGCAGCGTATGACGCTGTTTCACTCGCAGGAGGAGACCAGGGATGCAACGGCCACAAGACGGGATCGTTGACGTGGAGGCCGTGAAAACCGGCCGCCCAGCGCTAAGTGATGTGGCGCGGCGCGCGCTTGCCGAGGCCGAGAAGCGCCGGCACCGTGCCGGAACATCGCAACAACAAGTGGCACCCAAGGAAGTGAATGGCCGTGACGGCCCCGAGCCGGTACGCTATGGCGATTGGGAGGTCAAAGGCATTGCCAGCGATTTTTGACGCGGGGCGGGGGATGCGGCGGCCACAAAAAAGGCCCCGCGTGGGCGGGGCCTTGCACTTATCCTATTATGAGATATTGCGTCAGTCGTTTTGGCTGCCAGTCAGGAACAGGAGCGACTGGAAGATATTGATGAAATCCAGATAGAGCATCAAAGCGCCGTTCACGGATTTCTTCGTCGCGACCTCATAATCGTCGCTCGCATAATACATTTCCTTGATCGCCTGTGTGTCCCAGGCTGTGAGGCCGGAGAAAATCAGGACCGACAGAATCGACAGGGCGAATTGGAACCCGGTGCTTTGCAAAAACAGATTGACCAGCATCGCGATCACGAGGCCAATAAGGCCCATCACCATGAAGGCTCCCATCGGTGCCAGGTCGCGCTTGGTCGTGTAGCCATAAAGGCTCAAGCCGCCAAAAGCCGCCGCCGTGACGAAGAAAGCCCGCGCCACCGAGTTTCCAGTATAGACGAGAAGGATCGTCGATAGGGATAAGCCCATCGCTGCCGCGAAAGCATAAAACAAGCTGCGTGCGGTCGAAGCCGAGATTTGGTTGATGCGGAACGAGAAAAAGAACACGAAAGCGAGCGGTGCCAGCATCACCAGATATTTGAGCGGCGTCGTATAAAGCGTTACGCCAAATGAGGTCAGCATCAGATGCCGCGCTTGGCCGGCTGCTTGCGCCGGATCGGTTGTGACGGCGAGCATATGGACGCCCAGAGCCACCAAGCCGGTTATCGCCAGGCCGATCGTCATGTTGTTATAGACGCCCAGCATATATGAGCGCAGACCCAGATCGATTTCGGCGCGACCGGCCCGGGTTGCGCCCTGCCCCCAGCGGGTACTAGCGTTGCGGTCGAAGTCGGACATGTTTTCCTCTAACGTTATGGAGGCTTGACCGCCTCCGGCCGCTGCCCTCGCGGGATCAGCATCGCCCATAATATGGCGCAACCCGGAGCTGCGTACAAGGGCGCGCCAACATGAACAATGGTTAAGGTGTTTTAATTACAAATCGCGCAGATAGGATGCGGGTTTCCGGCCGAGAATCCGGTAGGTGCCAAGCAGACCGAGAAAGATTGTGACAAGGACAGCTGTGGCGGCGGCAACTAGTGCCTGTGGCCAGAGCCAGACAAAATCGAGGTCCATCACGTGGCGAACGATCGCGAACGCCGCGGCTCCACCTGCCGCCACGCCGAATACGGCGGTGCAGAGTCCAATGAGTGCGTATTCATAAATATAGGCCTTGAGCAGGCGCGCTCTTGTCGCTCCGAGTGTCTTGAGCACAGCGGCGTCATGGATACGGGCGTGTTGACCCGCGGCAAGGGCGCCGCCGAGGACGAGGATCGACGCCAGGAAGGCAACGCTCGATGCGCCTCTGACGGCCAAGGCGAGCTGGCCTGCCACCGCGTTCACGGAGTCAAGCGCGTCTTTTACGCTTATACTCGTCACCGAAGGGAATTTCTGGGCGGTCTCGCGCAGCAAAGTGGCTTCCCGCACCGGATCGGAGCCGCCGGCGAAGGTGAGCGTGGCCAGATCGCTGAACGGAGCGCCAGCTAGGCTATTTGGTGAAAACACCAAAACGAAATTGATCCCATAGG
>CAYTRB010000028.1:0-27345 GCA_964440215.1 uncultured Methylocapsa sp. | reverse complement strand
ACAAAATCATCGCAGCTGTCAGACGAGGGCACCAAGTGTTAGATTCGATCCACTAGAGCGGGATGCGGAAAAGTGGATACCGTATTCCGCCCGCATGCTGCTCTAAATTTTGAAATCGATCACGTTCATGACTTTGGATTGTTTCGATCCAAAGTCATCGTGATCTGGTGAAATTTGGGCGGATGTTTCGCGTCTCATGCCCGGCCGTTTTCGAACGCTGAGGCCCGTTTCTCCGGCCGGCCGACGCTTAGCGCTTGATCCTGTGCCATATCGAAAAATGATGCCTTGATCTGCGTTTAGCTAAAAATCGCCGCAATGGTGCGCGAGCAAAGCAATGAAGCTCTTTGTGCCGGCGCTCAGCGTCGCTTGAGACGCTTCCTATTCATTGTTGTGACTGATCGCGCGTTCCTGCGCCGTGGATAATTATGGCCGAATGGCGGCACGAATTGAGTTGATGTGAGAGCTGAACGAATGACACAAGCGATCGATAGGAATCTTGATTTCATTCCATGCGAGCGCGGGCGTTTATCTTCGAGAATTTTTTCTCAAACCATGCCGGGTGCCCTCGCTCTTGCCTTTAGCGGATTGTTTGGCGTCTGGACTCTCTACCTGCGTCCGGCCGCCGCCCCCTATACCGTTGATGCGCCAGCGGCCGCATCCGCGGTAGCCATCGCCTCGAATCCCTATGGCGGATTGTTCGACCCGCGATCCGCATCGGGGTCGACGCCGCTCTTGCTTGCGCAAGACTTGCCACTGGACTCGAACTTTGAGCCAGCTCCGGCGGCATCTTCCGTCAAGGTCGCGGAGCAGGAAAACATCCAGCCAGGCCCCTCAGCCGCGACCGTGGTCGCGGAGCAGGAAAACGCTGGGCCAGGGCCGGCAGACGCCCGATTCGGCGAGAGTGTGCCTTTGCCAGTCCCGCGCCCGACGGCGTTAGGATCTCTGGAAAGCCATGGCCCGATGCCTGCGCCTAGCCGCCGGCTGGCCGAGCAGGACAGAAGGAGCGTCCCGCCAGCCGCGCCCCCCGACAATCGCTCGTTTTTCGATAAGCTTTTTGGCGCGCTGCCGCAGCCTTCGGGACCGACCCTTGCCTATGCGGCGCCGGAAGACGGCCTTCTTGGCAATACACGCAGGCTCACATCCAGTCCGCCGGTGGCGCAACGCTACGACCGGCAGACGGCCATTTATGATATCGCGTCGCACACGGTCTACTTGCCCAACGGAACGCGATTGGAAGCGCATTCGGGCCTTGGCAATAGACTCGACGATCCACGTTACGTCAACGAACGGATGCGCGGAGCAACGCCGCCGAATATCTATCAGCTGCAGCCGCGCGAGCAGCTGTTTCACGGCGTCCAAGCGTTGCGCCTCATCCCCGTCGGCGGCGGTGACGTCTATGGACGGACAGGCCTTCTCGCACACACATTTATGCTCGGCCCGAACGGTGATTCGAACGGATGCGTGTCCTTCAGGAACTACAATGCCTTTTTGCAGGCTTATCAAAGCGGCGAGATTAGACGTCTGGCCGTCGTCACCCGTCTAAACTGAACGCAAACAAACGTTGCAGAGTTTTTGGGCAAGATCATGCGGCCAACGAGAGCATGATCTGCCCGTTCTCGAATTTTGCCCGGCTAGCCAACTCCTCTTGGCCATTCCGGACTCTCTAAGCGATGTTCATAAGCATTTGCGAGAGTTCCGCGGGAGCCAGCACCATGGCGTCGTGACCGGTTGCAATCTCCAGCCAGTTCCAGCCTGGCTGCCGCCGCGCCAGCTGCCGCGAGCTCTCCAGCGGCTCATAGACCGGCTTTGTGCAGTGGATATAGGTGCACGGTCTTCCATTCCCGAGAGGATGATCAAGCATCAACGGGCTTTCATAAGTGCCGACAGGGTGCGGCGTGAGATGGCGGCGGACCCAGGCCGCTTTGGGATGATCGTCCGGGATGCCGAAGATTGTGACAGGCGGGACTGGAAGGGCTAGGCCGAGCCCCTCCCCGGCGGCCAATGTTCGCCTTGCGGCGGCCACCTCCGGGGCCAGCATGCCGAAAGGTCTGTGGCCGCTTTCCACGATCAGGCTGTCGAGGAGCACGAGATGGCGGATGCGCTCCGGCATGCGGTCCGCGACACCCAGGATCACAGCCCCGCCAAAACTGTGCCCCACGAGAATGACGTCGTTTAGTTCCTCCATTTCGATCAAATTGGTGATGTCGGCGATAAAAGTATCGAGCGTGATCGCGCCCGAAAGGAGATGTTTGTATTGACCAAGCCCGGTCTGGGTCGGCGCGTGGACGCGATGTCCCGCGCTGCTCATCAGCTCCGCGACGTATCGCCAGCACCAGCCTCCATGCAAAGCGCCATGGAGGAGGATATAAGTTTTTCCCGTGTTTGGCTCTGAGGCAGCGGGTTCGAGAGTCAAGAATCCGGTTCCCTTGATAAGCGCACTGATCGGCGGCCCATGGTATCGTCCCGCGTAAAAATCGGCCGTTCATCGCATCAAAATGTTTCGCGCGAAACAGTTTTGTCCGGTTGGAAGCGTCTCATACCAAATCTCGTTGTTCGTGACTCTGTTCGTCATGCCCGGCTACGACAGCGTAGGCTGATGGGCCATTCTCAGCGAGATTTGGTCTCAGTTAGAACTTCAGCAGGGTGAGCCGACATTTGCCCCTAATTTCTGCACTCTGTAAGTGGCTGATTCTAATGGGGCGACCTCGCGGTGCATAATTCTTGATTTCTGCACAAGCCGAAGGGTCATGATCTTGAATTGGCTGGAACAAAAAATAGGGCCAAAGCCTAATACTAACCGATCGTTTTGTACGGGCAAAATCTCTGAACCATACTTCGCTCCGCCTTGCGAAAGTGCTTTGCGCAAAGAGTCAATCGGACAAAAATGTTTCACGTGAAACATTTTTGTCCGATTGGAGCATTTTTCCGGTCAACACTGATGGCTCCTACGTCAGCGCTTCACTCTTTGCGTTCGGGCGAGTCCGCTCAAATGGACTCTTTCGGCCGGATCGCGCTCTTGGCAGGGCTTTGCGGCCGCGCGTGCCGGTAATGGGCATGGTGATAAGGCCTGTGCTTCTTGAGGCCCCAGCTCGATGCAATCGACGGCCCGGCCGTGTAGCCAACGACGCCGCCTGCCACCAAGCCGACCGGGCCGCCGACCAAGGCGCCCGCGAGAGCACCCATCGCACCATCGCCGAGCCGCTCTTGGGCGTTGGCAGCAGATGGCAGAACGGCAAGTCCAGCGATCGCGGCCGGTATCAAAATCCATTTCCTCATGCCGCTTCTCCCAAGCATTTCTGGCAAACCCATGGCGCATCAGCGTCCTTGAGACTCATGCCTTGCGATCGTGAAGAAAGTGAGTATGGGCCGTGATCTTTTCCGGGCTTTCGCGTAAACGCCCGTTAACCATAAAGTCTTAGCTGCGGTCCGATATCCGCTCGATCATGGCGCCGCAGGCGCCGAGCTTTTCCTCGATATGTTCGAAGCCGCGGTCGAGATGATACACACGGTTGACCATGGTTTCACCCTCGGCGGCGAGCGCCGCGATGACAAGCGACATGGAGGCGCGAAGATCCGTCGCCATCACCGGCGCGCCTTGCAGTTCCGCAACCCCTTCGACCACGGCGGCGTCGCCGTCGAGCTTGATATGGGCCCCGAGCCGGACCAATTCCTGGACATGCATGAAGCGGTTTTCGAAAATTGTTTCGGTGATCCTCGACGTGCCCTTGGCTTTGGTCATCAAGGCCATGAACTGGGCTTGCAGATCGGTCGGAAAGCCGGGGAATGGCGCGGTGGAGACATCGACCGGCGAGAGGCCGGCCCCATTGCGCCGCACACGGATCCCCTGATTGGTGGCGGAAATCTCGGCGCCGGTTTTTTCGATGGCTTCGATCGCCGCCTCCAAAAGGCTTGGGCTCGCGCCTTCCAGCATCACGTCGCCGCCAGCCATGGTTACGGCCATCGCATAGGTGCCGGCTTCGATACGGTCAGGCAAAACAATGTGGCGGGCGCCCGAGAGGCTGCCGACACCCTCGATCTCGACGGTGGACTGCCCGGCGCCCTTGATCCGCGCGCCCATCTTGATGAGGCAATCGGCAAGATCGACGATCTCTGGCTCGCGCGCGGCATTGGTAAGCAACGTATGGCCCTTGGCGAGCGACGCGGCCATCAGCGCGGTATGGGTGCCGCCGACCGTCACCTTGGGAAAATGGATCTCGGCGCCGGTCAGCCCCTTCGCCGCTGTGGCATTGACATAGCCAGCCTCGATCTCGACCCGCGCCCCAAGCTTTTCGAGGACCATGATGAGAAGATCGACCGGTCTTGTGCCAATCGCGCAGCCGCCGGGAAGGGAAACCTTGGCCTCGCCTACCCGCGCGAGAAGCGGCGCGATGACCCAGAAACTCGCCCGCATTTTCGAGACGAACTCGTAAGGGGCCATGGTATCGACGATCTGGCGGGCACTGAAGTGAACGGCCCGGCTCGCATGCGCGGGCGCGCCGGGTTTCCGGCCATCGACCGAGTGATCGACGCCGTGATGACCGAGAATGCGCAAAAGCCTGCCGACGTCGGCAAGATCGGGTATGTTTTCAAGGGTCAACGTCTCTTTTGTGAGAAGCGACGCGATCATCAGCGGCAGCGCCGCGTTCTTGGCACCGGAAATCCTGATGACGCCATTGAGTTTCTGGCCGCCGACGATACGAATTCGATCCAACAAACCCCCCTATGAAAAAAATCCGCATCAGTCTTCTGGTGGCGGCACAACTCTTGTTATGGCACAGTCTTGCACGGCCTCGCTTTGCACGGCCTCGACTTGAGCGGTTTCATCTTGAACCGCGGCCATCCCCTCCCCTTTTGCGCGTTCTCTCTTTTGCGCCTTGCGGCGGCCGAGGTTCGCCCGCAACGCCTCGGCGAGGCGTTGGCGGCTGGCGGCTTTATCGGGACGCGCGGCGCCCGTCACAACGGAATTCGCGCAGGCCGGTCACTGCAGCCGGAGATTCCCATAACTTTCTTTCTAATATCTTCCTAATATCTTGCGGAGACTTTCGCCCAACCGCGCACCCGGACAAATCTATTTCCAGCCGGCGAACGGGAGTAAAACCTTCTACGGCGCCGCGTTGGCCAAGGCAAGGCTCCCGGCCAAGCGGGTTTGCCGCTCGCCACAGCCAGCGCCCGCGAGAGCCCCTCTCAGCGGCACGGCCCCGCACCCAAATCCGGCCGTGCTTCAATAGCCCAGGTCTCCGCTGTCGTGTTTTTGCCGCATTTGAGCCCGTGGCATAATCCAAGGTTGCGATTTTCGCATGATTCACGTTGCGCCGCGCATTTTTGCTGGCGCCCCCGATAACTATTTGTTTAGGGGCCTTGCTCCTATCGCAGTCGCACCGCATAACCCTTCCGGGATCCTGAACGAGCGTCCGCAGGCAAGCGATATCTGGCCTCCGGCGCGCGGAAAACGCAAGGACTGGGCATTGGATCAAAGATATCTGGGTCACGACACGGAGCAAGAGTCCGGAAACGGCTTGCGCGGATTTGCACGCAAGGCCAAGCTGGTCACGCTGACCTCCGCGCAAGATGGCGCGCAAATCCCAGAAGACCAGGAGTCCCGGCGGAGCCGCCGTCCGATCGCGGCAATCCTCGCCGCTCTATTCAGTCTTTTGATCGCGGCTTTTTCAATTTACATTCTTGCCCACGCGGTTTCAGCGGTTAGTCTCAGCGCTTTGCGCGAGGCCATCGCGGCAACCAGCGCCAATCAACTCGCGGCGGCGGCGCTTTTGACTGTCGTGTCCTATCTTGCCTTGACGGGTTATGATGGGCTCGCGCTGCGCCAGCTTGCCGCCCGGGTTCCCTATAAGACGACGGCGCTGGCCTCGTTCACGAGCTACGCGATCTCTTTCACCCTCGGCTTCCCTTTGATCACCGCGGGCACGGTGCGCTATTGGATTTATTCGCAGGTCGGCTTGACGGCGAGCAAAGTCGCGAGCCTCACCGTGATGGCCGGCGTGACATTCTGGTTCGGCAATGTTTTCGTGCTCGGCACCGGGCTTACCTTTCACGCCAGTGCGATCAGCGCAATCAACCACCTCTACCCCTTGCTGAATATGCTGATGGGGATGATCATCCTGAGCGCGATTATTGCCTATCTTGCGTGGGTGACGATCCGCCGCCGGTATCTCTCGATCAAGGGCTTCCGGCTGGAATTGCCGGGGCTTGGCTTAACGGCCGGCCAAATCATCCTTGGCGTCATTGATCAATCAGCGGCGGCGGGGGCTTTATATGTCTTGCTTCCGAACCATGCCCAATTCGATTATTTCACCTTCGCGGCGACCTATGTCTTCGCCTGCATCCTTGGGGTTGCGAGCAACGCCCCCGGCGGGATTGGCGTGTTCGAAGCGGCGATGCTGAAAGCCGTTCCCGTCTCGGAAGAAGCGCTGCTTGCTTCTCTGGTGCTGTTCCGGGTTATCTATTATCTCGTGCCATTCCTCTTCGCCCTCGCTGTTCTTGGCGCCCACGAGAGCTTTCGCCACTGGAAAAGCTTGCGCGAGGCCATGCGCCGGAGCGAGGAAGAAACCGTCTTGGAGGACGAGATAAACCCGCTTCGCCGCTGGTACCGGGACATATGGCGGCCAAGAAAATGAGCTTGGCCGCGGGATTTTGACAGCGGGTTAGACAAAAGTGTTCGGTGCGCTCCGCGCGGGAGGCACGACGTTCAGCCGATCGCATATCGTTTCCGTCTGGGATGTCGCGGCAATGGGCTGGGATCATCTTCAGCAGAAAATTTTGCAGCTTTTTGGGATCGTAATCTAGAGTGTGATCCGAGCGGCCGTTCGCGAATAAGACGGAACCATAACGCTAATATGAAAGTAATGTGATACTTGATATCAGCCCATACACATGTTCATAACACCTTCATAACGCCAGGCCGCAATCGCGGATGACTTGAGGGCTTCATGGATCAGATCGGGCTTGATCACGACCACTTGATCGTAAGCAGGCTTATCGATGCCTTGCCGGAGGCGGTGATCGTCATTGACGCGGCGGACCGCGTGATTGCCGTCAACGCGGCGGCGCGGGACTTGTTTCCGGCCATGCGGTCGAACGATCTGCTGGCGCGCAGTCTTCGGGCGCCAGACGTCCTCGATGCGGTCAAGCGGGTGCGTGCGACGGGCGCGCCCGAACGGGTGACATGGCTCGAACGCGTGCCAGTCGAACGATTTTTCGAACTGAATGCGGCGCCGATGGAAGGGCCGCAATTCGAGCCCACGATCATTCTGACATTGCGCGATTTGAGCGAGGCCCGCCGCGTCGAACGCATGCGTGTCGACTTTATCGCCAATGCCAGTCATGAATTGCGGACACCGCTCGCTTCCTTGCTCGGATTTATCGAGACACTCCAGGGGCCGGCCCGGGAGGACGCGGCGGCGAGGGCAAAGTTCCTTTCGATCATGCGCGAACAGGCGCAAAGGATGGCGCGGCTCGTCGACGATCTCTTATCGCTGTCGCGGATTGAACAGAATTTGCATCTGCGGCCGCAAGCGCCAGTCGATCTCGTCACGATCCTCCGGCATATCGCCGACACGCTGGCACCCATGGCGAGCGATAATGATGTCGTCCTGAAACTCGACGTTCCGGCCAGGGCCATTGTCACCGGCGACCGCGACGAGTTGCTGAGGGTGGCCGAAAACCTTGTCGAAAACGCCATTAAATATGGCGCCTCCGATCCTCGGAGCAGCAGCCGGCAGGTCGAGATAACCCTCGTCGCCAAGCCGCGCCAATGCGTTTTGAGCGTTCGCGACCAAGGCCCCGGAATCGCGCCCGAACATCTGCCGCGGCTGACCGAACGGTTCTACCGGGTCGATGCTGGCCAGAGCCGGGCCAAGGGTGGCACCGGGCTAGGTCTGGCGATCGTGAAACATATTGTCGCGCGGCACCGCGGCCGGCTTGGCATCGAATCGAAGCTGGGCGAGGGTGCCACTTTCAGCATAAGTCTGCCCCTGCACGGGAACTGAGCTCGGCAGCCCACCCTGTCATCAAGACGTCATCTCACTTTCATATTGGCCTTACGCGAGACGCCTAATTTGCCGGCGGAGATCGGGAGCAAATGGACCCCGAGCATCCGGAGAGGCATCGATTGAAGCGGGACGAACGGGCTTTGGAGCGAGCTCCTTGCCCGCCGTTTCAGCGTTCGCCGAGAGCATTCTGTCCATTGAAAGGCAATCAAATGACTTTTTCGTTTCTGCGAACGTCTTTCGCAGCCGCCGCGATCAGCCTTCTGACCGGCCATGCGGCCGGCGCCGTGGATATCTCGGGCGCTGGTGCGACCTTTCCTTTCCCGATCTATGCGAAATGGGCCGATGCCTATAAAAAGGAAACCGGCAATGGGTTGAATTACCAATCGATCGGTTCGGGCGGCGGCATCAAGCAGATCAAGGCCAAGACGGTCACGTTCGGCGCGACCGACATGCCGCTCGAAGCGGCCGAGCTTGCCGCCTCGGGGCTCGTCCAGTTTCCGACCGTGATTGGCGGCGACGTGCCTGTCGTCAATCTCAATGGAATCAAGCCGGGTGAGCTCGTGCTCGACGGCCCGGCGCTCGCCAAGATTTTCCTTGGCGAAATCACGAGTTGGGACGATCCCGCCATAAAAAAATTGAACCCGAAGGCGAAATTGCCGTCTCAGGCCATCGTTGTCGTTCACCGTTCCGACGGCTCTGGAACGACATTCATCTGGACCAATTATCTCTCGAAAGTGAGTGACGATTGGAAAACCAAAGTCGGTGCCAGCACGGCCGTCGAATGGCCCACCGGCATCGGCGCCAAGGGCAATGAAGGCGTCGCCAACAATGTCACGCAGACAAAGGGTGCCATTGGCTATCTCGAATATGCCTATGTCAAACAGAACTACATGACTTACGTCGACCTCATCAACAAGGCCGGCAAGGCCGTGGCGCCGAGCGCCGAGAGCTTCCAAGCGGCCGCCGCCAGTGCCGATTGGGCCAATGCACCGGGCTTTTATCAGATCCTGACGGACGAGCCAGGCCCGAAGTCTTGGCCGGTTTCCGGCGCCACGTTCATTCTCATTCCCAAGGTGCCGGGAGATCCCGCCGCCGCTGCGGAAGCCTTGAAATTCTTCAGCTGGGCCTATGAAAAGGGCGGCGCGATGGCCGAGGACCTCGCTTATGTACCTTTGCCGCAAACACTCGTCGCCCTGATCAAGAAGAATTGGGCCGCTGAGATCAAGGGCGCGGACGGCAAGCCGCTCGTGAACTGAACTTGGCAAAGCAAGGGCTTTTGCCCTAGCTTTCGCGCCTCATAGCGTCCCCGGCCGTTCGCATTCTTGAATGGCCGGGCCATGCGTTCCGCCGCGCCTGGCACTTGGGCATGGCTGGTTCATCCATCACATAATGCTCTGCGGGGACAATGCGGTGGCCGACAATTTGGCTGTTGACGACATTACGCTCGAACGAGTCGAAAGCCGGCTGACCCATGCGCTCGCCGGTTTCAAACTTCGCGATGGTTTGTTTCATGTTCTGACCTTGGCCGCAGCCTGGGCGGTTTTGATCCTCCTTGGCGGCGTCATCGCATCGTTGGTCGTGGGCTCCGTGCCGGCCATCAAGGCGTTCGGCGTAAACTTTCTTACGACCGAATCGTGGAATCCGGTCACCGAGAAGTTCGGCGCGATGGCGCCGGTCTATGGCACGATCGTCACCTCGCTCATCGCCATGGCCATCGCGGTGCCATCCGCGCTCGGTATCGCGATCTTCCTGACCGAACTTTGCCCCTTTGCCCTGCGCAAGCCAATCGGTATCGCGATCGAACTTCTGGCTGGGATTCCCTCGATCATTTATGGGATCTGGGGCCTTTTTGTTCTCGCACCTTTCCTGCAAGAGCATGTCGAGCCGGGTCTCATCGCCTCTTTTGCCAATGTGCCGGTTCTCTCAAAGCTATTTGCTGGCCCGCCCTATGGCATCGGAGTGCTGACCGCTGGGATCATTCTCGCGGTCATGGTGCTTCCCATCGTCACCTCGATCTCCCGCGATGTCTTCGAAACCGTTCCCGCCGTCCTGAAGGAAGCGGCCTATGCCGTGGGCTGCACCACTTGGGAAGTGATCCGCTCGGTCGTCATCCCCTACACGCGCGTCGGCCTTATCGGCGGTGTCATGCTGGGTCTTGGCCGTGCCTTGGGAGAGACCATGGCTGTGACTTTTGTCATCGGCAACGCGCATAAAATTGCGCCTTCGCTGCTGGCGCCAGGCACGACGATCTCGGCAACGATCGCCAATGAATTCACCGAAGCGGTTGGCGACCTTTACACCTCCGCGCTGATCCTGCTTGGCCTGATCCTTTTCGTCATCACCTTTATTATTCTGGCGATCTCGCGATATATGTTGATGCGGCTGCATCGGCAGGAAGGGCGATAGGCCATGGCCATTTATAAGTCACGCCGCCGCCGGTCCGCGTTCTACCTCGGTCTTTGTTATGTGGCCGTGGCTATCGGTCTTGGCTGGCTGGCGATCATCCTTGCCACGCTCTTGTTCGAAGGTTTTCGCAATTTTTCGCTCACGGTCTTCACCCAAATGACGCCGCCGCCGGGTGCCGAGGGCGGCTTGCTGAACGCCATCACCGGCAGTTTGATCATGACCACTTTGGGCGTCGCCATCGGCACGCCGCTTGGCATGCTGGCGGGCACCTACATGGCCGAATACGGCCGCTACTCGAAGCTCACGTTCTTCGTGCGGTTCATCAACGACATTTTGCTGAGCGCGCCTTCGATCGTGATCGGTCTCTTTGTTTACGAGGTCATGGTCGTGCGCATGGGCCATTTCTCCGCGCTTGCCGGGGCGGCGGCGCTTGCCGTGATCGTCGTGCCCGTCGTCGTTCGCACGACCGAAGATATGCTGCTTTTGGTGCCCGACACGCTACGGGAAGCCGCGCGGGCACTTGGCCTTCCCCGCTCCATTGTGATCGGCAAGGTCGCCTATCGCGCCGCGAGGGCGGGGCTTGTCACCGGCGTTATTCTCGCCATCGCACGCATCAGCGGCGAGACGGCGCCCTTGCTCTTCACCGCTTTGAACAATCAGTTCTTCAGCACCAATTTGAACGCCCCCATGTCGAGCCTGCCCGCCGTGATTTTCCAATTTGCTCTCAGCCCCTACAAGGAATGGCAGCATCTTGCGTGGACCGGCGCCCTCCTGATCACCTTGGCCGTGCTTGCACTTTCCATCACCGCGCGCGCGCTGCAAACGCAAAGACCCGCGAAATGACCGGTATCAATCATGAATGATGTCTCGAACCTTCCGCCCAGCCATGAGGTTGAATCCGCCGCCAAAGCACCCGCGGGCATACCAGATCGAGGGCTCGCCCCAGCGGTAAACTCTGTTGCGAAGATACGCCTAGACACGATCTCAAATCTGGATCAGAAGGTCTCGATTCGTAATCTCAACTTTTACTATGGCGACCAGCTCGCCTTGAAGAACGTCAGCCTCCCCCTCTGTGCAAAAAAAGTGACGGCCTTCATCGGACCCTCCGGTTGCGGAAAATCGACCCTCCTGCGTGTGTTAAACCGCATGTACGATCTTTATCCGAAGCAAAGGGCCGAGGGAGAAGTGCTGCTCGACGGCGTGAACATTCTGCGGCCCGAGCAAGATCTCAATCTTTTGCGCGCCCGCGTCGGTATGGTGTTTCAAAAGCCGACCCCCTTCCCCATGTCGATCCATGATAATATCGCTTTCGGCCTCAAACTATATGAGAAGCTTTCGAGGAGCGAGCTTGCCGACCGGGTCGAAGCCGCCTTGAAGCGCGCCGCTCTTTGGGATGAGGTCAAGGAAAAATTGCACGCTTCGGGCCTATCACTTTCGGGAGGTCAGCAGCAGCGCCTCTGCATCGCGCGCACCGTCGCCCTCCAGCCGGAAGTGATTTTGCTCGACGAACCTTGCTCGGCGCTCGATCCCATCTCGACGGCGAAAGTCGAGGAAACCATCGACGAATTAAAAGAAAACTATACGATCGCGATCGTCACGCACAACATGCAGCAGGCGGCGCGCGTCTCGGAACATACCGCTTTCATGTATCTCGGCGAACTCATCGAATTTGGCGTCACCGCCCAGGTCTTCACGTCACCGGAAAAGAAACAGACGCAAAATTACATCACTGGGCGTTTCGGCTGATTGCCGCCGGCAGCGAGGAAGAGGTTCATGTCTGATCATATCGTCAAAGCCTATGACAAGGAACTCGAAATCCTAGGCCGGAAAATCGCGGAAATGGGCGGCATCGCCGAAAAGATGCTGTCCGATGCCATGGATGCGCTGGTCGATTTCGACACCCACCTCGCTCAATCGACCGTTGATAGCGATCCCCGCCTCGACCTCTTGCAGCGCGACATCGAGGAACAAGCGATCCTGACAATCGCGCGCCGCCAGCCGATGGCGGTGGATCTGCGCGAGATCATCGCCACGATCCGTATCTCGGGCGATCTCGAACGCATCGGCGACCTTGCCAAGAACATCGCCAAGCGGGCGATCAAGCTCGCCGGGGAAATGCAGATACCGCGGGCCACCATTGGCCTCCGGTCGATGCATGAATCGGCGGCGATCCTTCTAAAGGATGTGCTTGACGCCTACAATGAGCGCGATTCCGAGCGGGCGCGCGCGGTCTGGACCCATGACGCCGATCTCGATGCGCTGGAGGACTCGGTTTTCCGCGACCTCCTCACGTTCATGATGGAAGATCCGCGCAACATCTCGTTTTGCACGCATCTTCTGTTCATATCGAAAAACATCGAGAGAATCGGCGATCACGCGACCAACATCGCCGAGACGGTGGTTTATCTCGTGACCGGAGAAACTTTGCCGATGGACCGGCCGAAGGGCCGGACCACCCTTTCTGAAGCGCCCACCACGGTGATTTGAACATGGGAAAAGAACTGCAAGATATCAATGAAATCCGCTCCGCCCCTGCTCCCGCACGCTCGGTGACGACGTCACCCGCGGCGCGCATTCTCGTGGTTGAGGACGAGGCAGCCTTGAGCATGCTGCTTTCCTATAATCTCGAGGCCGAAGGCTTCTCCGTGGACAGAGTCGAGCGAGGCGACGAAGCCGAAATCCGGCTTAGCGAAACCATCCCGGACCTCGTCATCCTCGATTGGATGCTGCCCGGCGTCTCCGGACTTGAAATCTGCCGGCGGATGCGGGCGCGCGAAACGACGAGAAGCCTGCCGGTGATCATGCTGACCGCGCGCGGCGAGGAAAGCGAGCGCGTGCGCGGGCTTGCGATCGGAGCCGACGATTACGTCGTCAAGCCGTTCTCGGTTCCCGAACTCATGGCACGCGTTCACGCGCTTCTCCGGCGGGCGCGGCCCGACCGGGCAAGTGGCGTGCTGTCGGCGGGCGATCTCGTGCTGGACAGGCAAAACTGGCGTGTCCGCCGTGGCGGCCGCGACATCCATATGGGACCGACCGAGTTCCGCCTGCTCGAACATTTAATGGGAAAGCCGGGCCGGGTCTTTTCCCGCGCCCAGTTGCTCGACAGCGTTTGGGGGCTTTCGGCGGAAATCGACGAGCGCACTGTCGACGTCCATATCGGCCGGTTGCGCAAGGCCTTGTCGAACGACAGCGAACATGATCCGATCCGCACCGTGCGCGGCGCGGGCTATGCCTTCGACGAAACTTTCGGCAGGATTGGTTAGAGCACGATGAATTTGGATTTTAGTCAATCCAAAATCATCATGATCTGATGTTTCAACCCAAGGCCTTCACGATGCCATCAACCATTTTCTTGGCGTCGCCAAAAAGCATCGTCGTATTGTTTCTAAAAAACAATTCGTTTTCGACGCCGGCGTAGCCAGAGCCCAGTCCGCGTTTGACGAAGAGCACATCTTTCGCGTTCTCTACATCGAGGATCGGCATGCCATAGATCGGCGATGATGAATCGGTTTTCGCGGCAGGGTTGGTCACGTCGTTGGCGCCGATGACGAAAGCCACATCGGCACTTGTAAACTCCGGGTTGATTTCCTCGAGCTCGAAGACCTCATCATAGGGCACATTGGCCTCGGCGAGCAGAACATTCATGTGCCCCGGCATGCGCCCGGCGACCGGATGGATCGCATATTTGACATCGATGCCTTTGCTTTTCAGGATGTCGGCCATTTCCCGTAAGGCATGTTGTGCCTGGGCAACCGCCATCCCATAGCCCGGCACGACAATGACTTTCTTTGCGGCGAGCAAGATTTTGGCGGCCTCTTCCGCCGAGCCTTGCTTCACCGGCGGCCTTTCCACGTCTCCCTCGCCTGGGGGTGGCCCGGCTATTTCACCGCCAAAGCCGCCGAGGATGACCGAGATGAAGGAGCGGTTCATCCCCTTGCACATGACATAGGAAAGAATGGCGCCGGACGAACCGACGAGCGCGCCGGTAATGATCAAGGCCAGATTGGCGAGCGTGAATCCGACAGCCGCCGCGGCCCATCCCGAATAGGAATTCAGCATCGAAATCACGACGGGCATGTCGGCGCCGCCGATCGGTATGATGAGCAGAACACCAAGGGCGAAGGATACCAGAACGATCAGCCAAAAGACGAAATGAGCTTCGGTCGGGATGAACGCAAAGATGAAGACCGCGAGCAAAATAGCTAGCCCGATATTGATCGCGTGCCGGTTCGGCAGAAGGATGGGGTTACCCGTCATTCGTCCGTCAAGCTTGAGAAATGCGATCACCGAGCCGGTAAAAGTGATCGCGCCGATTGCGGCGCCGAGCGACATTTCAAAGAGGGTCGAGCCATGAATATTATTGGGCACGCCAATACCAAATGCTTGCGGCCCGTAGAGCGCGCTCCCTGCTACAAACACGGCCGCGAGGCCGACGAGGGCATGAAACAAAGCGACGAGCTGGGGCATCTCCGTCATCTGGATGGTGCGGGCCCGCCAAACACCAATGCTGCCGCCGATGCCGACAGCGAGCACGACCCACAGAAACGAGGAAAACCCCGATGGCAGTTGATAAAGGAGCGTCGTCGCCGCCGCGATCGCCATGCCTATCACGCCGAAACGGTTGCCTTGCCGCGCGGTCTCCGGCGACGACAGGCCGCGCAGGGCGAGGATGAAGAGCACCCCGGCGATAAGGTATAAAAGGGCCGCGATATTGCCGTTCAACATCGGTTCAGCCCTTCTTCTTAAACATCGACAACATGCGCTCGGTCACGAGGAAACCGCCGAAAATGTTGACCGAAGCCAGAGTGAGCGCGAGGAAGCCAAAAAAGCGGGCGGTGCCTGAATTTTCGCCCAGGCTTGAATCAATGCCGGCCGAGAGAAGGGCGCCAACGACAATGACCGAGGAGATCGCGTTGGTCACCGACATGAGTGGCGTGTGCAGCGAAGGGGTCACGGCCCAGACGACGTAGTAGCCAACGATCACGGCAAGCGCAAAAATCGCCAGCCGGAAGATGAAAGGATCGATCGCCCCGCCGCTCGCCGCCGCAGCGCCGGCCGCGACCTGCTCGGCATAGAGCTGCGCGGTGTCGGCGGCTTGCCGCGCCGCCTGGGCCGCTGCCCGTATTTTTTCCAGCAATTGCGGATCAACTTCGGTTGCCATCTCATGCCCTCCTTGATTTTCTTTTCGATTGAGATTTTGGATCGTTGGCGAAAGATCGCGCCCTCAACCTCCGCCTTGAAAGCTTGGATGCGCGAGCGCCCCATCCTTGGTAAGCAAGGTTGCCTTGACGAGTTCATCGTCCCATTTGATGGCCAGCGCCTTAGCTTTTGGATCGATTAGCGTTTCGATGAAAGCCAGTAGATTTTTCGCGTAAAGCGCCGACGCCGTTGCAGGCAAGCGTCCGGCGACATTCAAGGGGCCAAGGATCTTGACGCCGTTTTTTGAAACCACCGTCTCACCGGGCCTCGCCAATTCGCAGTTGCCGCCGCGTTCGACGGCAAGGTCGACGATGACCGAGCCTGGACGCATCGATTCCACCATCGCGGCCGTCACAAGGACCGGCGCCGGACGGCCGGGAATCAGGGCCGTCGTGATGACAATGTCCTGCGAGGCAATATGGGAAGCGGTGAGCGCCGCCTGTTTCGCCTTATACTCCGCCGACATTTCCTTGGCGTAGCCAGCCGCCGTCTCGGCCTGCTTGAATTCCTCGTCCTCGACGGCGATGAACTTGGCCCCGAGCGAAACGACTTGCTCCTTCGTCGCCGGCCGGACGTCGGTCGCGGTCACGATGGCGGCGAGCTTGCGGGCGGTCGCGATCGCTTGCAGCCCCGCGACGCCGACGCCCATGACAAAGATGGTGGCAGGCTTGATCATGCCGGCCGCCGTCATCATCATGGGAATGACCCGGCCATATTCGGCGGCGGCATCGATGACGGCGCGATAGCCGGCGATATTGGCCTGGCTCGAAAGGACGTCCATCGTCTGCGCCCTCGTGATGCGTGGCATGAGTTCCATGGCGAAGGCGCAAACGCCCGCCGATGCCAGGGACTGCAAAGCATCAATATGCCCGTAAGGATCCATGATCGCGAGGACGGCGGCGCCTTGCTTGGCGCCTACGATATCCGCCGCGCTTGGCCGCCGCACCCGCAGCACAACATCGGCGTCTTGAACAGCCGCCGCGGTGCTGGGCACGATCACGGCCCCGGCGGCCGCGTAGTCTTGATCTGGAATGCCGGATTTTAGTCCAGCGCCGGTCTGGACCCGAACCTCCGCGCCGAGGCCGGCAAGCTTCTTGACCGTCTCGGGCGTCGCCGCGACGCGGCCCTCAGCCGGATCATTTTCAGCAGGAATGGCGATCAGCATGAATGGCTCCGGGACTCCTTGAGGCTTTGACCCAGCCCGATTTTTGTTCTTTGGTCAAGCTGCGGCCGATCGAAAACGCGCTCGAGGCCGGAAACAGTCAGCCCAAGAAAAAAGCCAGCAAAGCTAGCAGGACAGCCACGCCGGCCACGGTGTATTTCGCGACCTTGATAAACACCCGGTAGGTTTTTTCATGTTCGGCATAGTCCATCGCGGAATGACCCGCGGATTGAGCATGATTTTCAGCCATTGTGCCCGCCATAGTTGCAAGTTTTATCTCGTTTTAGCTTTCGCAACGATTTTTGTCCCGCGCAAGAGGGAAAAGGACCGCGTCTGATAAATTTTTGTGCAGGACAAGGAGTTTCTCGGATGGCCAGCGCCACCTGCGTCACAGCATAAACCGGCACGCATAAACCAATAGAATTTTGGGTCAGTCCCGCTCTCAAACGGGCGCCGGCAGGCCCGCCTTGACGAGGACGCCTTCTTGCCTTTCCTGCAGGGCCGCGGCCGAAAATTTGCCCATCGACTCATGGAACAATTTGTAGAAATTCAGCCTCGCATCAAGATGCAGAAAAGCGCCGCCAAGCCCGATCGCGGCGCGATCCATGAAAACGAACTCGCGCGGCACCAGAACCGGCCCCCTTTTCTTCAGGGCTTGATGGACAACAAAGGCTTCCTTGCGGCCATACTGCGCCGGGGCGACGCCATCGGCGACGCTCCGTACCCGATCGTCGAGCAAGGGCGCATAAATGAACCGTGCCCAAATGTTCAGGGTTTCGGCGAGATCCTTTGTAAGACCGCGAAAACCCCAGGTTTCATAGGCATGCACGGTGCGGGCGAAATCCTTGTGCAGCAATCCCTCGTAGAGATCGACGACGCCGCCGACGAATTTTGGCGTGAAAATCCGGATGCACCCGTAATCGAGGAGGTTGATGCCCTGTGCCTCTTGGTCTTCCCCCGATCCAAAGACCGTATAATTGCCAAGATGGGGATCCCCATGGATGACACCGAAGCGGCTGAAGGGAACCCACCAGGCCTTGAACATCGCGGTGGCGATGCGATTGCGCGCCGCTTCGCTGGCTTGTTTGAAGGCGAGCAGCTTGCCGCCTTCCAGCCAATCCATCGTCAACAGACGGCCCGTAGAGAGTTCCGCCCTAACGCCCGGAACGCGAACCTCATCGACATTGGCGAGCATATCGCGATAGAGCGCGGCATGTTTGGCTTCCCGGCAATAATCGAGTTCCTCACGGACCCGGTCGCCGATTTCCTTGGTCATTTCGCTTGTATCGATAACCGGGTTGAATCGCCGGTGCAGCGCGAACACAAGAGCGAGCTGGCGCAAATCGGCTTCGACGGCCGATTTCATGTCTGGATATTGCAGCTTGCAGGCAAGCGCGGCGCCGTCCGGGGCAGCCGCCCGGTGAACCTGACCGAGCGACGCCGCAGCGGCCGGCTGAATATCGAAGGCGGCAAACCGCGAACGCCATTCCGCCCCGAGTTCCGCCTGCATCCGGCGCTTTACAAATGCGGCGCCCATGGGCGGCGCCTCGCTTTGCAATTTCTGCAATTCCTCGGCATATTCCGGCGGCAGAAGATCGGGGATGCTCGCCATCATCTGGGCGACCTTCATCATCGGCCCCTTGAGACCGCCGAGCGCTTGCGCCAAGGCCGCCGCATTGTTGCCCCAGACCCCGCCGCCTCCGGCCAGACGGGCGCTGGCCATCCTGGCGGCGACTCCGCCGACATTGGCGCCTACCTTTGCATAGCGCGCCGCGCGGGCGGAGAACCGGTTGCCTTCCTCGTCTTCCATGCAGGGAACTCGTTCCGAGACAGCGTGGCCCCGAACGTGCTGGCGAAGGCCTCTTGTACCTTTAAGCTGAACGAAGCCGCACCAAAAGCAAAATCCCTATCGTCACAGAGACGTGTAGCCGCGAATGGCGGCGACCACCGCATGGATGCGGGGATTAGCGTGTCATCCGATTCTGTTGAACCGGATCACGTTTTTGAGCGCGCGTCTCAGTGGAAAATGAGGGCGTTGACGCTGGCCGAGCCGTTGCCGCTGCCAATGGTCAGCCCCACCGGCACCGGATTTTTTGTGATGCCGGTCAAGTTGGGGCCCTCCGCCGCCGCGGCGAAAGCATAGCGAAGCGTGCCGGTCGGCGTGATCACCGCCTGAAGGTTGACGCCGCTGATGGTTCCCGCATAGGCGAACAAGGGGCCGATTTTCTCGAAGGGGCCGGCCTGAAAGGTGACCGCCTGGGTGAGCGGGGTGATCGCGGGCGCGCTACCGCTCAAGGTGAAGCTCGTCTCGAGGGCGAGCGCATCTTTGGCCGGCTTGGTGTCGACGTCGAGCTGGAGCTCGGCGTTGAAGGTGGCGAAGGGAACGGCCGGCGTGATGCCCACGCCATAGGGGCCACCATCCACTGCGAGCGTCGCCGCCTCCACCGTCTTGGTGGCCGTGTCGATCACCGAAACGCTGTTAGCTTTAACCGGGCAGGCGGCCGTGCGCAAAAGACAATTTTTTTGCGCAATCTTACGCCCTGCGCAGGGAGGTCTGTTTCCGGCTTGTAAGGTTTTCGGCTCCGACCGGACAAAAATGTTTCACGTGAAACATTTTGGTACGATTTGAGGGCCAAATCGGACAAAACTGATGTCTCGCCCATCAAACCTCGCGATGAGCGGAGGCAATTCTTGATTTTCCCCTGCCCCGCTCTTGCCAGAACCGGCCAGCTAGGCGACAAGCCCGCATGCTCCATGTCAACGATATCACCCTGCGGCTCGGGCCGCGGCTGCTTTTCGACAAGGCGACCGTGGCCCTGCCGCCCTACACGCGGGTGGGCTTTGTCGGCCGCAACGGCACCGGAAAGACGACGCTGTTCAACATGATCGCGGGCGAGCTCGCGCCGGAATCAGGTTCGCTCTCGCTGCCGCGCGCAACCCGCCTCGGCCGGGTCGATCAGGAGGCGCCGGGCGGACCGAAAGCCTTGGCCGATTTCGTGCTTGCCGCCGATCTCGAACGGGCGCGCCTGCTGGCCGAAGCCGAGACCGCGACGGATCCGGCCCGCATCGGCGACATCCAAACCCGTCTGAACGATATTTCAGCGCATGCGGCGCCATCGCGCGCGGCGAGCATTCTGGCCGGCCTTGGCTTTGATGAAGCAGCCCAGCAGCGGCCGCTCGATCATTTTTCCGGCGGCTGGCGGATGCGCGTCGCGCTCGCCGCCGTTTTGTTTTCGCAGCCTGATCTTTTGCTTCTCGACGAGCCGACCAATTACCTCGATCTCGAAGGCACGCTCTGGCTTATCGATTATCTCCGCCGCTACCGGGCGACAATCCTCGTCATCAGCCACGACCGCGATTTGCTCGATGCGGTTTGCGACCATATCCTTCACCTCGACCAAGCCAAGCTCGCCCTTTGGCGCGGAAATTATTCGAGTTTTGAGCGGCAGCGGCGGGAACAGCAAGCCATCCAGCTCAAGCAAAAAAAGAAACAGGATGACCAGCGCAAACACCTTCAGTCTTTCGTCGATCGCTTCCGCGCCAAGGCGACCAAAGCGGCGCAGGCACAATCCCGCCTGAAGATGCTCGCCAAGATGGAACCGGTGGCAGCCATAGTCGATGGGCAAGTCTTGCCGTTCCATTTGCCGTCGCCGCAAAGGCCGCTACAGCCGCCGCTTATCGCGATGGATGACGCAAGTGCCGGCTACGGCGAGGAGCCGGTCTTGCGGCGGCTCTCCCTTTCCATTTCAGATGATGACCGGATCGGACTTTTGGGCGCCAATGGCAATGGCAAATCGACCTTCGCGAAGCTTGTCTCCGGGCGGCTGAAAGCGCAAGACGGCAGTGTCCGGCGTTCGTCGAAATTGGAGGTCGGCTTCTTTGCCCAGCATCAGATCGACGATCTCGACCCGCAGGCAACCCCCTATCAATGCATCGCCGCGCTCATGCGCGAGGCGACCGAAGCGAAGATAAGGGCCAAGTGCGCGCAGCTCGGTTTTCCGAATGTGAAGGCCGATACAAAGGCCATCCAATTGTCGGGAGGCGAAAAAGCCCGTCTGCTGTTGGGGCTCGCAAGTTTCAACGGACCCCATTTGTTAATTCTCGACGAGCCGACCAATCATCTCGACATCGACAGCCGCGCCGCCTTGATCGAGGCGATCAACGACTATGGCGGCGCGGTCATTCTGGTCTCGCATGACAAATATCTCTTGGACGCCTGCGCGGACCGCCTCTGGCTCGTGGAAGATCATACGGTCAAACCGTTCGACGGCGACAGTGACGATTACACCAAATATGTCCTCGAGCGTGCTGGCGGCGGCAATGGCCGGCAAATCAAGTCAGACCGCGGCGAGGCCCGGCAAGCGGTGCCAGTCCGCAACGAGACACCGCGCGGCACCAAAAGCGCGGCCCAGCTGGTCAAGCGCATTTCGGCGATCGAGGAGAAGATGCGCAAATATCACGATCTGATTTCACGCATCGACGAGATGCTTGCGAAACCAGCCGTTTTCGCAAAGGATACCGCCAAGGCGACGCTGATGTCCTCTCAGCGCGGCGAACTTGAGCGATTGCTCATTGCAGCAGAAGAAGAATGGCTGAGCCTCACCGGCGCGCTTGATGAGTCCCGGGAAGCAAGCCTGCGGATCGAATAGCGGCCTCGATTACGACGGCCAGTCAACCACGCGTCGCTGATAAGCAGGTCCGAATCAAAGCGGATCGCCCAACAACCTCTAGTGGCGTATAAATTCGAGGATTTTCCAGAGCCCCAAAGAGAAGAGAACCAACAACGACAACAAAACCAGAAACGCAAAAATCCTGGTTTTTAGCGAATAGATCCGAATTTGAGGGCGGGCGGCTTCCACTCCAGGTGCGGGAGCGGGAGCGGGAGCCGGCCAGGCAAGCCCGCCCAGCCAAAAACAAATGGCGGCGGCGGTCGTGTCCGTATGACTGATCGATAAGAGGCAGCCGGGATAGGCCGGGCTGCCTTCGCCATCGAAGCTGATCTCGATGCCGCGATACCCTTCCAGCGGGGTGCTCACGGCCCCTGATTTGATGATGGCACGCTTGGCCGCGAGGAGGCCTTGAAAGGCCGCCTTTATCTTCGGCTCCTTGGTGCAATAGACAATCTCGGACGCCGTGAAATTGGCAACATAGAATTCGTGCTGCGCATAAACCTCGGCGTCCGGCAGAGCCGCGATATTTTCAATTTCGAGACCTAATCCCTTCGATCCATGGAGCCCGGCAGCCGCGCTCCCGGGCAGAGTTCCATCAGGCGCAACCGGCGTGATGTGTACAATCGCGCTCTTGCCCTCCAAGAGACTGTTGATCGTGAAGCGGGCCTGATTTGTCATGGAGGTCCCAATGCTTTTCCTTGGAGCTGCCTTGCGGCATATGCCAAAGAACTAGCGCATGGCTCGGGCGAAGGAAAGCCCCGGCGCCGGGATAGCGTCGTGCCAGGGGTGACGATGAACTTTGCCTGGACAGCGCGAATTCTCTCGTGGTTCCCCGTTAAAAAGTGACCTTCACGCCGCCATAGAAGGCGATGGGCTGGGCCGGCGTGATCGTGCGCGGGTCACTGACGAAGTTCACCGGGTTGCCCGCATATTGCGCATCGGTTCCCGTGTCAAAAAACGTGCCATAGGTCGCGTAATGATTATTGAACAGATTGTTGATAAGGCCGAAGAACTGCACATTGTTGGCGATCTGATAGGACGCGTGGAGATTGGCCACCCAATACATGGGCAGTTGCGGATTTTGATTCGAATCATCGCCAACATAATATTGGCTGCCGACGATGAGCACGTCGAACCCGGCCTTGAACTGCGGCGTGAATGCATAATCGCCGCCGATCTTTAATTGTTGGCGGGGCGTGTTCGGAATGTGATCGCCAGGAGTGACGAAAATATCGCCATTCGCATTGGCAAAGGGATTGAACGGGGAACTCAGCGTGCCGGCGAATTGATAGGTCGCGTCGACATAGGCATAATTGATATAGGCGCTGAACGCGCCGAGCGACAGATTGGCCTGCGCTTCGATGCCTTGACGCAAGGTTTCCGGCACATTGGTGAAATAGCCAGTGCCCAGCACGACGCTCGCGAGCTGGATGATATCATTGGTGCTATCGGTCCTATAGAGGCCTGCTTTCCAAGTGATTAATCCGCCCGCCGGAATCGCGGTATTGCCGCGCAGGCCCATTTCGAGCGTATGCGAGACGACTTGTTGCAGCGGCGGATCGGAGATGAGCGTGCTCGCTAGAATGCAAGGCCGCGTGGGGCTGGAACAATTGAGTTCGAGCGGCGTCGGCGCCCGGTTCGCTTCCGAATAACCGGCATAGGCCGTGAGATTTGGCAACAGCTTATAGGTTAGGCCAACGACGGGATTAAGCCGCGTGAAAGTATTGTCGGCATTCAGTTGGGGCTCTGTTCCTGTCGCATCCTGTGTCGTGATTTCGGCGATGTTGAGCCTTGCGCCCGCGGTAAAATCAAGGCCAGGCGCGAGGGTGTATGTATCAAGCGCGAACAGCCCATAATAGGTCGTTGTCCCGGTAATATAGGTGGAAATGATATCGGTTAGGGACTGATCCTGGATGATCTCGCCGCCGCCCGGGATCCCGCCATTGACGATGGAGAAATTGGGTTGGATCACACCGAGCGTGGCGTTCGCGCTGTAGCTCAGCCAGCTGCGATCGACGCTTCCCCCGAAGTTGAGATAATTGTCTTGGCCGAGGATTTTGCCGGTATCGGTCGCCTGCAACAAAGTGCCCACGGTATTCGAGTGCACCCATGTGCGGTCGATCACCCCATACGGAAAAGGATTGGGCGAGCCTGTCGAAGCGACGATTTGGCCCTGTTGATTGATGATGAAGGATCCATTGTTCGTATCGCACAATTGGCCGGTCGGCGGACCGGGAAGGCCGCAATCCTGGATGGAGGCGTCATTGCCATCGACATGCCTCTGTTCGAAACTGCGGAGATAAAAATTGCTCTGGACCGTCCAGTCCGGATTGATATTGAATTTGCCGGTGAAGGCAAACGAGCCCATCTGGTTTAGCGAAGTTTGCGGGGAGGTGAAGACGGAGCGGTAATCCTGATCGATCAAAAGAATCGGCGTCGCGCCGATGATACCGACATTGTTGCTGGCGCCAGACGCGATGAAGTGAAGCTCGTTGCCAGGCGTGCGATAGCCAAGATCACTATAGAGACGGTAGAGCGAGGATGGCGAAAAATACCGCCAGCCGGCGTCTTGCGTCGCATCGGCGGTGACGTAGAGGCTGTAATCATCGATTTGTTTGCCATATTCGAACAACCCGCTCACGCGGCCGTATGAGCCGCCCATGACTTGGGTGTTGAACCCCTGCCAGAGGAATCCATTCTTCATCTGCAGGCTGACCGCGCCGCCGAGGGCGTTAAGGCCGAAGACCGGATTGTTCGTGAAAATGTCGGCGCGGTAGATGGCTTGAGGCGGGATCATGTCCCAATTGACGGTGTCGCCAAAAGCCTCGTTGATGCGGATGCCGTTCTGATAGACGGCGAGGCCTTGCGGCGTTCCCTGGATCGGCGAGGCGACGAAGCCGCGATAGCGCAAATCCTGGGCGAAATCATTGCCGTTGACATCGATCGATACGGCGCCCCCGATTTGCTGCTGCAATGTGTCGGTCACGCTGGGAGAATTCGTGCGCGCAAAATCCTCCGCCGGCACGGTTTGCACCAAGGCCGGGATTTTGTCGGCATCCTCGCCGCCGCCGGGGAGAGGCGAGGTTGCCACCACCTCCACCTCGGGCAGCGCGATCGCCGAATCGGACGTGGCGGTCTGCGCGAAACCTTGTGTCATTCCCGATGACCAAAGCACCGCGCCGAGGCCCAAAATTCCCTGGACGCCAGCCATCCGCCGCATGATGTATCTCCTCAATCCACTTTTCTGGGCGCGCCAAACAATTCGGAAGACTAAATACATAAAACTCAAGCGGCAATAGAATTTCCTGGCACCGCCTTAAAACAGTTAGGGAGTGTTGCATGAATGCAATTTACACATTTTGGCTGTTTCAGGCATAGTTCTCCGTATACAATAGAAATATTCTTCTGTATGTAGTATTAATTAGATATCTCATAGTGTCATAATAGCCGGAGAACTATGCTTAGCCTTCCTGGTCTGTTCGAGAATAAGTCCTGTCAAGTTCGGGAATATTTCCTTAAGCGGCGGCCCGGAGGATACGGCAGGACAGGTCCAGTCACTCAATACGTCGATCAATGTTACAATGCGGCGCAGTCAGCCGTCATCGATTGTCCCGGCAAAAGGTCAGGGCTGACCGTATGGGTCCTTCCCCTGCACCAAAGCTCTGGGCAAGACTATCTCCAAATGTCCGGGAACTTATCCCGTTTCTGCGAGCAGGCATTGCCCCCGTTCTCAGGGCATGCTCCCATTCTCCCTGGCACCGGTGATGACACCGGGCAACCTTGCCGAGCCTGATGTCTCTTCGATTTCGCCTGATCTCTCTGTTTGCGATCGTCCTCATCGCCAGCCTCGCTGTCGAAGGCACGATCGTGTCTTTCAACGCCTCGCGGTCGGTACAGACCGAAATGAATTCGGCGCTGCAAGTTGGCCAGCAGATCGTCAGAAGAGCACTGGCACAGCTTCCGGACTCGCCTGACCGGCGGCGCGGCCTCGAAGCGCTGGTTGCTGCGTTCGAGGGCAACCGGCATCTTCGCGTCTCCTTGACCGGGGGCGGAGCCGCGACCGTGAAGCCGTCCCTTGAAGGGTCGCATTTTGGGACGGTGCCACCCTGGTTCGTCCGGTTCCTCGGCATAATGCCAGTGGCCACCCGCATCCCGATCGCGATTGCGGGACAAGATTACGGGAGCATTATCATCGAAACCGACCCTAACAATGAGATCCTCGAAGTTTGGAACGATCTCGGCGACGCTTTCTTCGTGCTCGCTCTGTTCTTTGGCCTCAACATTCTCCTCATCTATTTCTTTATCGGCCGCGCCTTGCGGCCCTTGGATCACCTTGGCCTCGCGCTCAAACAGATTGGCAGCGGCGATTACAGGTTGAGGATCAGCGGCAACACGGTGCCGGAATTGTCACGGCTGCAGGACAGTTTCAACCGGATGGCCTCCGAACTCATGGAGATGGAGGAGGAGAAGCACCGCTTGAACGAGCAGCTGTTGACCTTGCAGGAAGAGCAACGGTGCGAGATCGCTCGCGATCTTCACGATGAGATCAGCCCTTTTCTTTTTGCCGTCAATGCCGACCTCGCCACCATTTCGCGGCTTGCCAATCAGGGACGGAGCGCCGAGATCGCCGAACAGATCAGCTCGACCTTGGACTCTGTTTCCCACATTCAGCGGCAGATCCGGTCCATGCTCGGCCGATTGCGTCCCGGCGTCCTGACCGATTTCGGTTTGACCGCCGCTATCGTGAGCATGGTGGAGTTCTGGCGAAGGCGGCATCCGGGGACATGCTTCAAAGTCAGCCTGCCTCCGGATCAGACGAGCTTCGGCGCCTTGATCGACATCACGATCTATCGCATTGTCCAGGAAAGTTTGAGCAATGCGGTGCGGCATGGCAATCCGGCGGTGATTTCGGTGGTGGTGACATCGGCGCCAGCCGATGGCCCGGAGCCTGACCACGTCACCGTCGAGGTTGCGAATGATGGTCACGGGATGGACAAAACAGCTGGTTTCGGCTTCGGGCTGACCGGAATGCAGGAGCGAGTCCAAGCGCTTGGCGGCCGCCTCGTTCTCATGCAAGAACCGGTGCCAGGTCTCTCGGTCACGGCAACCCTTCCCCTCGCGGCAGCAAGCCATCGGGTTCGTACCGCTTCCTTTGCAGGCAGTGCATGAAGGTTCTTATTGTCGATGACCATCCGATTGTTCATGCCGGTCTCCGCCGCTTGATCGCCATCGAACCGGACGCGGAGATCCGCGAAGCAGCGAGCGCGAAGGAAGCCTTGGCGCTTTTCAAGGAAGATCGCCCGGATCTCGTCATCATGGATCTCAACCTGCCTGGGAGCGGCGGGCTGGAAATGATCCGGCGGCTGAGGATTGAAGATGATTCGACCCGCATCCTCGTCTTCAGCGTGCATGACGATTCGATTCATGTCGCCCGTGCCTTCGAGGCGGGAGCGCTCGGCTATGTGACGAAAAACGCGCCGGCGGACCAGATCTCGCAGGCCATCTTCCGTGTCGCCGCCGGGCACAATTACATAGAGCCGGAGATTGCGCAGGAACTCGCCTTACTCACCGTGCGGACGTCCGGACGGTCCCCTCTATCGCATCCCTTCAAGGATCTGACGCGCCGCGATCTCGATATTCTCCGGCTCCTCGGCGAGGGCTACAGCCTGCAGCAGATCGCCGGGACGATCGGTCTCAGCTATAAGACGGTTGCGAACAATTGCACCCAAATGAAGAACAAGCTTGGTCTTGCCCGAACCGCCGATCTGATCCGGATCGCGATCGAGCATCAGATCCCCGCCCAAACCGGGGCGGATTGACACCGCCGCCGTTCGGTCTAGTGTCGGATGCGTAACGGTCCCTCGCTTCGAGGGGTAAAAGGGAATGTGGTGCGGCGCCTTCT
>CAYTRB010000027.1:0-27552 GCA_964440215.1 uncultured Methylocapsa sp. | reverse complement strand
ATTCGGAAACGCCGCGATAATCGGTCGGGAGAAACGAGTAGAAGCCGGCGGCGGTTGCCGCGGCGGCAAGCGCCAAAGGCCGCCCGGCCTTACCCGCCGCTTGCACAAGGGCCGTGCCGAATTGGGGCTCCTTATAGCGTTCGGCGCGGTAACGGACGCTAAACTGAATGCCGAAATCCACTCCTATGCCGACAAACAAAACCGCAAAGGCGACCGAAATCAAATTGAGCGCGCCGACCATCAAGAGCCCGACGGCCGCCGTGGCAGCAAGACCAATGACGACGCTCAAAGCGACAGCGAAAACGATACGGCCCGATCTCAAGGCGCACCAAATAATTAATAGCACAATCAAGCCGGTCACCGCCGCGTTGAGCCCGGCGCCATCAGCGATGTTCCCGAATTCCTCGTCAGCCATCGGCACGAGGCCCGTCAGCCGTATCGTCACCCCGGATTTGGGGGAAAGCCCAAGCTCGCGCGCGGTGGCGCGGATGAAATCCGACGCCTTTTCGCCCGGCCTCAAGGCCGCGTAATCGAGCACCGGCTTGATCTCGATGAAACGGCGCAGTTCGCGCGAATCCGCCGGTTGCTCGGAGACCAAGCCGCGCCAGGAAAAGAACACCGGCCCGCCAGCGAGCACCCCCTCGAAGGCATCACCAAGCTGGGCCATCGGGCGGTCGAAATCATCGAGCGTTCCGGCTTTCCTGCGGACTCCCTCGTTGATAAAGGAAACAGCCTTGGCGATTCCGCGCAAACTCGGATCATAGGCAAGCGCGGCCAGAAACGGCTTCGCCTGGGAAAGCCCGTTCAGGGTCTGCTGGAGATCGGCAACCGGCTGAAAGAGAAGACCGTTTTGATTGAAATAAGAGCCGCCCTCGGGACGCATCACCGACTGGTAGAGATCGGAACGGCGCTTTAATCGATCGGTCAGCGATTGCGCCGCCGCCTCGGCAAGCTCGGGCGTGGCACCATCGACGACCACGACAATTTGATCGGTACGCTGGGGAAATGCTTTATCCAACGCGATAAGATTTTGCCGCCACGGCAATCTTGCCGAAATAAAATCATTCGTATTTGTGTTAATGGCGAAATGAGTAGCCGTGTAATAACAAGCGGCGATGGTCACTAAGGCCGCCAAGGCAAGCACCGCCCAGGGAAAACGGCTGCAGGCCGACACGATCGCGACCACGAATCTTGCGATGGGGTCGGAAGCTATTGATTTCACGAATGATTTTGTCGCCTGAGGTGTTGTGGTTGTTGCCATGCTTTGCTATCGCCAATCGGAAAAGAAGCCCGCCAAGGCTCCATTACAGGGCTTTTCGATCCTGCGGAATCCTGTGATCGAAAAAGAATCGTTCAGATTCAAAGAGTTGGAGCACGTGCTGCTGGAAAAAGCCGGTCAACTCTTTTAACGAACATGGGCTAGACCATGTTCGCTTCAAGGTGGATGGCCCATGGTCTCCATCATGTTTGTGTTCTCGCATGATCGGACCCGAACAGTCTGGCCCTCTTTGGGATCATGCTGCAGCACAGGACTACGGCAATTCGAGGGAAACCAATATCGCATATAAGATTCCCGCAGGTGTGGCAGGGCGCCACGGTGCTCGCCCTGGCTGTGAATGTCAGCCGATGGATTGGCCAGCCGGGGGCGATTCGGTGGCGTCATCAGATCATCGAGGATCACAACGGCTACACCCCACGCCCGGCTAAAGGAGGGTATATTTGCCAGAAGGTTCTGCTTTTAAAGGAATATCCGCCGTGGTACCAGGCAAATTTGAGGCAAGGCATTTTGGCGCGACCTCCCGGATTTTGTGCTGCTGTCATGCGAGAGATGGAAATTGTGGAACGCGTGCTCAAAAAATTCGGCGCCAAGAACAGTTCGAACCCCACACGGTTGCGCGAAATCAGCACTGAGATAGACATCCCAGCCTCTCCCGTCGCAGATCGGAGCGAGGGCGATCGCGAACTGCCGCGCACAGCGAAAATTGCCGGCGTTACCGCTGGCGCCTCAGCGCCGGACATTCTTGTTGATGACGTGTTAGAAGCTTTATGCAGCCTCGGCCCGGTGCATTTGACAACCTTGCCTGGAGTTGCAGAAGATATAGAGTTCAAGCTGCCGGCCGAACTCAACGAGCGAACCCGCGAAGGCTGACCGGCAAATGGCATCCATTTTAAGGAGCACGTGCATTGGGAATACCGATTCTGCAAATGGCTCAGATCGGCGCCTATGTGGTTCGCCAGCGCCTGGCGGGACGCAAGCGCTTTCCGCTCGTCCTGATGCTCGAACCCTTGTTCCGCTGCAATCTCGCTTGCGCGGGGTGCGGCAAGATCGACTACCCAGACAAGATTCTCAATCAGCGCCTGCCGGTGGCCGATTGCCTCGCGGCGATCGATGAGTGCGGCGCGCCCGTCGTCGTGATCGCAGGCGGCGAGCCTCTACTGCACAAGGAGCTCCCGGAGATCGTGCAAGGCGCGATCGCGAGAAGGAAGTTCGTGACCGTCTGCACCAACGCCCTTCTTTTGGGAAAGAACCTCGACCGCTATGCGCCGAACCGCTACTTCAACTGGTCGATCCACCTCGATGGCGATGCCGAAATGCACGACCAATCGGTCTGTCAATCCGGCGTCTACGACCGCGCCCTCGAAGCCTTGAAAAGGGCCAAGGAGCGCGGCTTCCGGGTCACCATCAATTGCACACTCTTCAACACCGCGGAAGCTCCCCGTGTCGCCGCGTTTTTCGATCAAGTGGCGGCGCTGGGCATCGAGGGAATCACGGTGTCGCCTGGCTACGCCTATGAACGCGCGCCCGACCAGCAGCATTTCCTCAATCGCGAGAAAACAAAAACCTTGTTCCGGCAGATTTTTGCGATGGGCAAGGGCGGCAAGGCCTGGCCTTTCTTCCAATCGAAGCTATTCCTCGACTTTCTCGCCGGCAATCGAACCTATCAATGCACGCCTTGGGGCAATCCGACACGCACGGTGTTTGGCTGGCAGCGGCCTTGTTATCTTCTCGGTGAAGGCTATGCGGCGAGCTTCAAGCAACTGATGGAGGAGACCGATTGGGACTCCTATGGCACCGGCAATTACGAAAAATGCGCCGACTGCATGGTCCATTGCGGCTTCGAGGCGACCGCGGTGGAAGATGCGTTCAACCATCCCATGCACGCTCTCGGCGTCGCCTTGCGCGGTATTCGCACCAAGGGTCCGATGGCGCCCGACATCCCGCTACACCTGCAGCGTCCCGCCGAGTACGTCTTCAGCCGGCACGTCGAGCAAAAACTCGCGGAAATCGGGGAAGCCGAGGGTTCCGGCAACCAGCTTTCGGCTGCGGAATAGAGCCATAAAGGCCGCCTGCGCATCGTGGGCGATCCGCAGCAATTGCGGGACCTGGCCAGGGTTCCGCAAAATCGATCCCGCGATCGCACCGAGCGCGAGCGTGCCATCCGGGTTCAGCGCCACAAGCGCGGCATGCGGCAATCGCCGGTGCACGGGATCGGCCACGACGCGAAACGCCGCGAAGGGCAGCTTGTGGGCGGCGGCGATCCTGGCGGCAACATGGGATTCCATATCGGCGGCATGCGCCCCTGTTTTCCTATGCAGGGCGTGTTTTTCTTCATGGCCAGCCAACGGCGCATTGATCCCAGCGATGTCGGCGATCGTCGCGCCGTGGAGCGCATTGGCAAGCCGCTTCGACCAGACCGGATCGCCGTCATAGCGCGTGCCGTCTTCGTCGATGATCGTGCGGGCGATTAGCTTCGAGCCCGGCGCAAGACCCGGCGCCAACCCGCCCGCGACGCCAAAACTTATGATGGCCGATGCCTTCCTCGCGACGGCCGCTTCTATGGCGAGCGCAAGACCGGCGGCGTCGCCGCCGCCCGCGATAGCGAGGACTCGGGGCCCGGCGACGATCCTCGCCTCCGTCCGAAGGCCGGTGACGGCGATGACCAGGGAGCCGGTCACATTCCCACCAGCACGGGATGCAGATTGCCAATTTTGAGATTGCGATAGCGCGCCATTGCCCAAAGCGGGAAATATTTCGCGTAGCCGTGATAGCGCAAATAAAAGACCCGGGGGAAGCCTGTCGCGGTAAAACGCTCTTCCTTCCAAAATCCATCCTCCGCCTGCGTCCGCGCAAGATAGCGCACCCCTAAAGTGACCGCTTTGTCATCGCCCCGACCGGCGGCCATCAATCCAAGCAAAGCCCATGCCGTTTGCGACGGCGTGCTCGGTGCCGGACTGTAGCCCGCATATTCCAGCGCGTAACTCTCCCCGCCTTCGCCCCAGCCGCCGTCTTTGTTCTGGATCGTTTTCAGCCAGGCAACGGCTTTTTGGACCTCCGCGCTTCGCGGATCGCGCCGCACAGCGTTCAATGCGCACAGCACAGACCAAGTTCCATAGATGTAATTCATTCCCCAGCGGCCGAACCAGCTGCCGTCTTTCTCCTGGGTGCGCAGCAGATAATCAACGCCGCGCGCGACGATTGGATTGGCCGACGGGACCTCGCCGAGCTGGCCCAGCATGGAAAGACAGCGGGCCGTGACATCCGCCGTCGGCGGATCGAGCAAGGCACCGTGATCGGCGAACGGGATATAATTCAAATAATCATAGTCATTATCGGAATCGAAGGCGCCCCAGCCGCCGTTGGCGCTTTGCAGACCTTCGATCCATTCGCGCGCCCGGGCGATCGTGGTCTTGTACTCTGATCCCCGCTCATCTGGTCCCTGGCCTACCGCGCGGTCCATCGCCATCGCGACGACAGCGGTGTCGTCGACGTCGGGATAATAGGCGTTGGCATATTGAAAGGCCCAGCCGCCCGGCCGCACATGCGGCTTATGCACGGCCCAATCTCCTGCGACATCGGTTATTTGCAAGGGTTCGAGCCAGTCGAGCCCGGCGCGCACGCGCGGCACCTCGGCTTCCCCACCAGCTTCCATCAGCGCGTGCGCGGCAAGCCCCGTGTCCCACACCGGTGAGAGGCAGGGCTGGCAATAAGCCTCGTCTTCCCGGACCACGAGCAGCTTGTCGATCGCGTTCAGCACTTGAATCATCCGGGGATCTTGGCGGCCATAGCCGAGCGTGTCGAACATGATCGCAGAATAGGCCATCGCGGGATAGATCGCGCCAAGCCCATCCTCGCCGTTCAATCGCTCCTCGACGAAGGCAACCGCTTTATCAATGGCCCGCTTGCGCAAGCTTTTGGGAAAATATGGCTCCGACCAGCGTAAAACCTTGTCCAGGGCGCCAAACAGCGCGGTCCAGGGAAATTTTTGCTGCGGCCCGCCGGGCCATTGGCGCACCCTATCCGGCGGTTCGACGAAGAGTTCATCGATGCTGACGTTGCGTGGATTTCTGGCACGCGGCTTGAGCGCGTTCACGACCACGAGCGGCGTGATCACCGCGCGGCTCCAGTAGGAGACTTTGCTCATATGGAAAGGGAACCAGCGCGGCAGGAGCAAAATTTCGACCGGCATGACCGGCACGCCGCGCCAGGGCAGCGCGCCGAAAAGCGCCAGCAGCGCCCGCGCGAAAACATTGGCGTTCGCCGCTCCGCCATGCGCGAGGATGGCCGCGCGGGCGCGCCGCATATGATCCGCCTCCGGATTGTCGCCAACCGCTTTGAGCGCGAAATAGGCCTTGACGCTGCTCGAAATGTTGAAAGCGCCGTCGGTAAACAGCGGCCAGCCGTCATGCGCCGCTTGCTGGCGCCGGATAAAGGCCGCGATCTTTGCTTCGAGCGCGGGATCGGCCGGCTCCCCAAGAAAATGCTTGAAAAGAATATATTCCGCCGGGATCGAAACATCGGCTTCGAGTTCGAAGACGAAATGCCCATCAGCGCGCTGCGTGGCCAACAGCGCTTGCGTGGCCCGGGATACCGCCGCTTCGATTTGGGCGAGTTTTGGGTCCGCCTCGGCGGCTAGCTCCGTAACGCCGTCCATCTCTTCCACTCGCATAGCCCATTTCCTACTGTCATGCCATGATCATTGCGGCCGCGCGATGGCCGGACCGGATCGCTCCTTCGATCGTCGCGGGCAAGCCTGTCGCCGTCCAATCGCCCGCGAGCAGCAGATTGGCGTAGGCCGTTGCCGTGCCGGGACGGCGTGCATTATCCGCAACCGTCGCGGCGAACGTCGCCCGCTTTTCCTTAATGATCTGCCATGGCGGGAGCGGCTTTTCAATCTGTGTCACTTCTGCAACTTCTGCCCAAATCCGTCCGGCGAGGTCTTCGCGCGCGACATCGAGAAGGCGGTCGGCGCCGCTGATCGTGACTGAAAACCTATCTTGAAACGCAAACAGCCATTCGATGGTGCCGTTCACAATGCCCATCAGGGGGGGGAAATCGGAAGGCGGCACGATGGTAAAATGCGCATTGACGATCGCGCGCGTGGCTTTGGGCGTTTGCAGTCCCGGGATGAGGCTCTCGGCGGCCGCGGGCGGCACCGCGAGGATGATGGTGTCGGCCACGCCGAGCGGCAGCACATCGCCGCCGAAATCGAGGGCATTGGCCCGGCCTTTGGCAAAGGCAATGGCGCGCAGCCGGTGCTCAAAATGGATCTTGGCGCGCCTTTTTGCGAGATAATTGAGCGCCGGATCGATGAAGGCCGCTGACAGGCCTTGGCGGGCAATCAAGGGACGGCAGGCATGCCCTCCCTTGGCCAGGGTTTCGCGCACCACGGCGGCGGCAAGTTTTGAGGAACCTTCGATAGGGTCGGTATTCAGGGCGGCGAGAAAAAACGGCAGCCACAGCCTTTCGTAAAGCGATCCGTCGCAGTGCATCACCGTACCGATTGGAGCGTCCTTGCCAGGGGCAAGAAGGCGCAGGAGATGCAGATAATCGAGCGGACGGGTTGCCGGCACGCGCCGCTGGGCTGAGAAAATCCACCAAGGAAACGGCCCGTCATTCGGGCGCAACCGCCATCGCTCCTTGGTCGCAAGATCGATGAAGGCAAAATCCGCTTGGGCAGGCCCGGTCAGTTGATCCTCGGCCCCAATACGCGCAAGGAATTCCCGCGCATGGCGATTCCCCGACAGCAGCAAATGATTGCCATTGTCGATCGTCAGCCCGAGCGCCGGGTCATAATAGGACCGGCAGCGTCCACCAGCCTGGCGGGCGGTCTCGTGCAGCACGATGTCGCGCGGGCCGCCAGCGAGGCGCACCGCCGCCGCGAGCCCGGCAAGACCAGCGCCGATGATATGGACAACCGGTGTCCCCACTAAAATAGCCCATACCGCAAAATCGCCAAGAGGACGCGGTGGCGGGGGGTGCGAATGCGCTGGCGCGGCGGCGCGAAGCCGCGGCTTTCCAGACTGCCGAGAATGGCGCGGTAGACGTCCGCCATGATTCTTGGTGCGCACACGCTGGCGCGGGGGCAGCGTGCCATGATCCGGTCCGCCGCGCCGAAATGCTCTTTTGCCCGAGCGATGGTTGGCGCGCAGGCCTGCGCCAGCGACGGATTGGCGAGAACCGCGCGCGGCTCCTCTTCGCCGATACCTGCGGCGCGAAGGTCCTCGCGCGGTAGATAGAGCCGGCCGATCAAAGCGTCTTCATCGAGATCGCGCAGAATATTGGTGAGCTGCAGCGCGCGGCCAAGATGATGCGCGAGGCTTTGGCCTTCCGCCTCGGGCATCCCAAAGGCACGTGCGGAAAGGCGGCCGACCGCGCTGGCCACCCGGTCGCAGTAAAGATCGAGAGTCGCAAGATCAGGCGCCCTTATGTCGGCCTCGACATCCATTTCCATGCCGTCGATTACGGCACGAAAATCCTCGCGCCGCAGACCAAAAGTATGAATAGCCTTATCGAGGCCTTGCAACGTCTGATTGGGCGGGCCAAAGCTGCTGTAGAGCGCGTCAATATCGCGCCGCCAATCCGCCAGCGCTTGCCTGCGGGCCTGATGCGGCCCGGCGCCATCAGCGATGTCATCAACGGAACGGCAGAAGGAATAGATTTCAAACATCGCCTCGCGGCGGGGCCGCGGAAGAATACGCATCGCCGCATTGAAGGAGCTGCCGCGCGCGCGCGCGGACGCATCGGCAGGCGCCGCCTGCCCGGACACGCCGCTCATACACCACCGATCGGAGTCGCTGCGGCCCGCCTCGGCCGGAAAAATGCCAGCAACCCATCGGCAATGCCGATGCCCAACCAGATGAGAGCGCTAGCCTTGCTCAAATGAACCCTTTCGCTCAACGGATCGCGTTCGCGCAGCAGGGCATTGAGCCTACGGGCGAGGCGCCCGATCACGGCGGTTTCCAGGCACAGGCGGAAATCGCGGACTTCTGCCGGAAGCGAGCCGCCCAAAGCGACCAGCGGCGCATTCTGCTCTGCCAGTGCTCGCAAAACCGCACGCAGCGCCGGCGAGGCTTTCGAGGCGCCGAGCGCCTCCGGCCCAAGGCCTTGCCCGGCAAGCGCGTCCTGCGGCACATAAATGCGATCGAGGATGCGATAGTCAGCGCCGCAGTCTTGCAGATGATTGATGATTTGCAGCGCCGTGCAAAGCGCGTCCGAGGCGGGCCAAGTCGATTCGCTTTCGCCATGCACATCGAGAACAAAACGCCCGACCGGCGCCGCCGAATAGGCGCAATAATCCATCAGTTCGGACCAGTTCGTGTAACGCTGGTTGACTGCGTCCATGCGGAAGGCGCGCAGCAAATCGAGCGCGTGCCGGGGCTTAAGTTTTTCTGCGGCCAAAGCGTCACGAAGCGGCAGAGCGGCCTCGATTCTATCGCTCCGCCCGGTCAGTGTCGCCTCGAACAGATCGAGCATGGCGAGCTTAGCATCCGGCGCAAGCGAAGGACTGTCGGCGACATCGTCGGCGCCACGGGCGAAACGGTAGTAGGCAAGGATGATGGCGCGATGTTTTGGCGCGATGAGCAAGGAAGCAACGGGAAAGTTCTCGCCCCGGTGAGTCTTCGAAGGTTCAAGCGACAAATCCAGCGTCATCGCAATTGTCCATTGTCGCGAAACCAGGCCAAGGCCTCCTTGAGCGCTTCGGGATAGGGTCTCGCCTTGTAGCCAAGGCCGCGTTCAGCTTTGGCGGAACTGAAGAACATCCGGTATTTCGACATGCGCAATCCGTCGATGGTCAGGAAAGGCTCGCGCCGCGTTACATGCGCCATGACTTCCGCCGCGACGGCGCAAGGATAGAGTAATGGGCGCGGCAGGCGGAATTTGGGCGGCGGCCGCCCGCACATGATCGCGATCTGAGCAAGAAATTCCGCCAGCATCACATTTTGACCGCCGAGAATATAATGATCGCCCGGATTGCCTAACCGCAGGGCGGCGAGATGCCCGCTTGCGACATCGTCGACATGCACGAGATTGAGCCCGGTATCGACAAAACCCGGAATACGGCCGGATGCCGCCTCGACGATGACCCGCCCTGTCGGCGTCGGTTTCTGGTCGCGCGGCCCGATCGGCGCCGTCGGATGCACGATGATGGCCGGCAAATGCTCGCGATCGATCATCGTTTCGACGACCCGCTCGGCGGCGACCTTGCTTCGTTTATAGGCCCCGATCGCACAGGATTCACTCAGCCGCATCGTCTCGTCGGCCGACCCGCCATTGGCCGCGCAAGCGAGGGTCGCCACGCTGCTTGTATAGACGACGCGCTCCACCCCCGCCGCGAGCGCCGCTTGCATGAGAAGCCGTGTCCCCTCCCGGTTGTTCACCAAAATCTCTTCCCGCTTGCGGGCCCAGAGCCGGTAATCGGCGGCGACATGGAACAAAAAACGGGTGCCGGCAATGGCCCGCGCGACCGCGGCCGCGTCGCGCATGTCGCCTTCAACAATCTCGACATCGAGGCCCGCGAGATTGACCCGCTTGCTGGTTTTCCGCAACAAAGCGCGGACATGATAGCCAGACCCGATCAGCGCACGCGCCACGGCGGACCCAACGAAGCCCGAAGCTCCCGTGACCAGAACCTTGTCCGCCGCCACTCCGTCCGACCTCCGCTAAAATCGCTGAACTTTGTATCTGCTTAGGCGGGCTTGGAATATCCCTTAATATTGAGGTTTCATCAATCCGCTCAATTATTACGAATAATTCAGATTTCGCGCTGCCGCCCTCATCCCGAAGATACGATTGCGGCCTGGGAAGATGAAATTTTCGCATTCCCGGACCAAAGATCTTGCTATAGTCGCGCGATGATCGAACCTGCATCTCCCCTCACGGCGCCATCCGCCGGACCCGAGAAGAAACCCTCCCCGCGTGCGCTTTTGCAGCTCACGCCGTATCTTTTGCGCTACAAGCCGCGGATTGCCGCCTCGCTGCTCGCGGTGACGGTGGCGGCTGCGGCAACCCTGGCGGTGCCACTGGCGATCCGGCGCATGATCGATTTCGGCTTTTCGGCGGAAAGCGCGGGCTTGATCAACACATATTTTTTTGCCCTCATCGCGGTTGCCGGTGTTCTCGCTCTGGCTTCGGGAGCACGGTTTTATTTCGTAACGACTCTCGGCGAAAGGATCGTGGCCGACCTCAGAACTGACGTCTTCCGGCATCTTTGCACGCTTGACGCTGAGTTTTACGACACCGCGCGAACCGGGGAACTCCTCTCCAGGCTCACCGCCGATACGACGCAAATGAAGGCCGCCTTCGGCGCCACGGCTGCGGTCACCTTGCGCAATTTCTTCTTGTTCGTCGGCGCCATCGGCTTGATGGTCTATACGAGCCCCATGCTGTCCGCCGCAGTGCTCATCGCCATTCCAATTATCGTCTTGCCGCTTGTTGCCTCCGGCCGCCTGGTGCGCAAGCGATCCCGCACGGCGCAGGATACGCTCGCCGATGCCAGCGCCTATGCCTCTGAAAGCCTTGGCGCCGTCCGCGTCATGCAGGCCTTTGGCGCCGAGCCAGCGACAAGCAGCCGGTTTGGCGCCGCCGCGGAGGAAGCCTATGCCGCCGCGCGCAACGCCGCGCTTTCTCGCGCGGCTCTCACGATCACGGTCATATTCCTAGTCTTCGCGAGCATCGTGGGCGTCCTATGGTTTGGCGCACGGGACGTTTTGGCAGGCCGCATGACAGGCGGGCTTTTGTCGCAATTCGTCCTCTATGCAATTTTGGCCGCGAGCGCCTTGAGCGAATTGAGCCAAGTCTGGGGCGAAATCGCCGCGGCTGGCGGGGCCGCCGGCCGGATCGCTGACATTCTTGCGGTGCGGCCGAAGATCGTTGCCCCGGCCAAACCCGCCGTTCTGCCCGTGCCCGGCCGGGGCGCGATCGTTTTCGAGAATGTCACTTTCGCATATCCAACGCGGCCGCAAGACTCAGCCTTGCACGGCCTCACCTTCAAAATAGTGCCCGGGGAAATGGTCGCCATCGTCGGGCCTTCCGGTGCCGGCAAGACCACTTTGTTCCAGCTTCTCTCGCGTTTCTACGATCCCTCCTCTGGCCTTATCCGGCTTGACGATATCGACATCAAAAGCGTCGATCCGGCGGAGCTGCGGTCGCGAATCAAGAGCGTTCCGCAAGACCCGGTGATCTTCGCCGCCTCGATCGCCGACAATATCCGTTACGGCCATCCCGAGGCGAGCGATGACGCCGTGCGCCACGCGGCAAAGCGGGCCGCCGCCGACGATTTCATCCGCGCCTTGCCGCAAGGCTATGCGACGCTCGCCGGCGAGCGCGGCGTGACATTGTCGGGCGGGCAGCGGCAGCGGATTGCCATCGCGCGGGCGATTTTGCAGGAGGCGCCCGTGCTGCTTCTCGACGAAGCGACGTCCGCGCTCGATTCCGAAAACGAGGCCGTGGTTCAGGAAGCCCTCGCAAGAGTGATGTCGGAACGCACAACCCTCGTGATCGCGCATCGCCTCGCCACGGTCCTCGAGGCCGACCGGATTCTCGTTCTCGACAATGGCCGGTTGATCGAGGAAGGCACGCATAAGGCCCTGGTCGCCAAGGATGGCCTTTACGCACGCCTCGCCAAGCTGCAATTCGAAACCGGCGCGGACGGTCTCAACACCGGTGCGACAGCCGCCGCGGAGTGAAAGAGGCTGAATTTGAACTTTATTGATCGGTGGCTGGAGCTACCCCTTCCCGCCCTCTGGCTATACCTGGCAGGTTTCTATGGCACCTCCGCGATTGTCTTGATATTTTTATCGTTCAGCCGCCTGACAGGCGGATGGGTCCAAAGTTTCAGAGGCGTCGTGGCGCCTTATTTCTCCGGGATCGTCGTGATCTTTGGCATCCTTGTGGGATTTCTTGCCAATGACATCTGGGATCGCAGCCGCCGCGCGGCGGCCACCGTGCGCAGCGAGGCCGTGAATCTCACTTCGCTTCATGACTTAATCACGACCTCTGGCCTGCCTGCGCTTCCAGTCGACCAAGCCATTCATAACTATGTGTTGATGGTCGTCGAAAAAGAATGGCCAGCCATGGCACGCGGTGAAGCCGCCCCGGAGGCGGAAAGCGCGCAAGACAAGCTGCTCGAAGCGGTCGCGGACTTAGAAGCTGAGCCAAAGAGCAGTCCGGCAATCACGCGCGTCATGCTCGACACAGCTTTGAAAATTCGCGATGCCCGCTACGAGCGGCTCCTTGTTAGCGCGGACTTTTCGGAAAGCTTCAAATGGATGAGCGTCTTGGTGATTGCCTTGACGGGCCAGATCAGCTGCGCCGTCGTGCATCTCGAGCGGGCTCGCCCGCAAATTGCGGCCATGGTGATATTCACGACAGGTGTTGTCATTGTGCTCGGTTTGATCGCCTCACATGAATTTCCTTTCAGTTCGGCGCTTGCCGTCTCGCCGGAACCGATCGCTTACGTCCTCAAGATCGTTCCAAACGATCGAGACCAAGGTGTTGCCCCGTCGATCCCGCCGGAATGATGCTCCATCGCATGTGCCAAAACCGGCTGCTGGGGCGAGTGGCAAGCCGCAGCACTGCCACGTGCCGCGGCAAATTCCGGTCAAAAGGTCATGCGCATACTCATAATCCACGCGTGATTGTACTGGGGTGTCAGCGGGCTCGTTATGTGATGATCAGGCACGACCGCATCTTGATAGGCGATGCCGAAGCTAAACTTCACCCGGTTGTAGATCTGAAACCGGCCAAACACGATACCTGGGCCGATCAGGAGCTGGTTTCTGTTGACGCGCTCGCCGCTCGTCCATTGCGTGTCATTCAAAGCAAATTCCGGCCAGAAATATTCCAGAAAATGATATTGCAAGGACGCGTTGCTGACGAGTGAGTTGCCGAGGTGGTTCACCTCGTCCGTCGGGAGTGTGTAGCCGACCGTTCCCTGGACATCGAAATCACCCCAGCCGATGCCACCTGCGAGCGTGGCCGTGACTATCCAAGACGGCCTTTCGGTAAAGGCGGTGGTGCCGGTCGGCGCCTGGGCTCCCACAAAAGCGGTAAAAATATAATTTCCATTGTCTTCGTTGGCGCTGAGAATCCGCTGTTTGATGGTGAAGAAATTTCCATCGGTGAAACCCGTTGCGCTAGGCTTTGCGTTCCATTACATAGGGCGCCAAATCGAGGGCGTGCGATGGCCAATGCAGAGGCAGAACATCCCAAGACAACCGCCGGGCCAGGGTTGGCGACCGATTTGGCTCCCGAAATTCCGCTGAGCGGCACGGACAATCAACTGCCGAGCGAAGCGGATGAGGCTCAAGCAAAATCAGAAAACGAATCGGAAACATCCCCGGCACCGCCGATGGAAGCTGGACTATCAGCACCCGTCTTGCCTGGACCCCACGTCCAGAGCGAGCCGCAAATCCCTACGAATGTCCATGTCGCTGCGGATGCTGACGATCTTGCGGATGAAGATGACCCGGCGGAGGAAAGCGATTCTCGAGATGATGCCTCCGTGGTTGAAGATGATGCTGTGGATGGAGGTGACCCTGTCAGTGATGATCCAGTGGATGCAAAGGAGCCGGAGGTTGCTGGCGCGTCCGATGTGGCGCGCCCCGTGCTAGAAACGGCTTCCGCTCAGACTCCCGTGCAACCACTCTCACCTACCGAGGCGGCCGGAGAACAGGCCAAGCCGCGCTCCCTATTTCTTGCGCTTGCCGCCACCGCTATCGCAGGCGGTATTTTGGGCTTTGGCGGAACATTCGCTTTGCGTTATTTCGAGGGCTCTCAGAACAGAGGCGGCTCCGACGACCGTGTTGCCGGATTGAACGCGCGCATCGATGCGCTTGAGGGCAAGGACGTTGCCGCTGCCACCGCCGCCCGCACGGCTCTCGCTGCTCTCGAAAGCCGCGTGGCAGCCACGGAACATGCCGCGAGCGAGGATAAGGGCGATACCAGCTCTCCCGTTTCCAGCACGGCTCTTGCGGCGCTGGAAACCCGCGTGGCTGCCGCGGAAAGCGCCGCGAATAAAGCCGCCGATTTGGCGAATGCAGCTGAGACCAATGTGCAAACGCAGCGCGCCGGGCAGCCGGCGGCACAAGAACCCGCTTCTGGGTCCAATTCTGCCGAAGTTGCCGATCTTGGACCGCTGAACGCGCGTATCGGCGCCATCGAGCAGAAGATCACATCGCTCGAATCCGCGCTCGCCGCTCCCAAAGCCGAGCTTCGTGCGCACCAACAGGATCGCGAGAACCAGGCGGCCAAGCAAGGCGACCGCTCGCAGGCGATCGCCATTGTCGCTGAAAGTCTATTGCGGAAGCTTGACAGGGACGAACCGATTTCGGGCGAACTCGCAGCGCTTGAAAACCTAGGCGTCCCAGAGAATACGCTGGCATCGCTTCGCGTGGTTTCCGTCTCGCCCGTTTCGAGCGAACGGCAGCTCACCGAGCAATTTGCGTCACTCGCTCCGGCGATTATCGCCAACGACCCTGCCAAGCAGGCAAGTCCCGATGAAGGTTTCCTCGATCGCGTGACACGCCATGCCAAGGACTTGGTGCATATCCGCCGCGTCGGCGAGGGCGAGGCCGAGGATACGGAAGGTCTTGTCGAGCGGATTGAAAAGGCCCTTGCGGACCATGATCTTGAAACTGCGTATAAAGCATGGATTGATTTACCGAGCCCCGCCACAAAACTATCAGAAAGCTGGGGTAATGCCGCCAAGGCGCGGCTCGATGCTTTAACTGCGGCGAGATCTGTTGAGGCCGACGCCGTGGCGGCCGTGGGCAAGTCAAAATCCTAATTTCCGCCCGCCGAGACCTAAATCGAAGCGCTCACCGAGAAAATGATGTTCCGGGTTCCTCTATACTTTCTCGCTCTGCTTGCCCTGGCGTTTGGTATTGCTTGGCTTGTCGACAGGCCTGGCGAGATCATGCTGACTTGGGAAGGCTACCGGATCGAAACTTCGGTTTTGGTCGCGGCCGGGGTTGTGCTCGCCCTGATCACCACGCTGATGATCCTTTGGAGTCTTCTGCGTTATGTCTTTTGGCTCCCTCCCGCCATATCGGTTGCCAACCGGGCGCGACGCCGTGAAAAGGGCTATGCGGCCCTTTCACGCGGCATCATCGCCGTGGGCACAGGCGACGCAAGGCTTGCCAGCAAAGCCGCCGCCGAGGTCCAAAGACACCTGCCGGGTGAGCCGTTGGCCTTGCTGCTGAAGGCCGAGGCCGCCCAGCTCGAAGGCGATTTCCAGGCGGTGGAGGTGGCCTTCAAGGAAATGACACGGCGCAATGACATGCGTCTGCTCGGCTTCCGCGGTCTTCATGCGCAAGCGCACCGGCAAGGGAATATAGACGCGGCCCATCAGTATGCCAGCGCCGCGCATGGCATTGCGGCCTTGCCTTGGACGGCTTCGGCAGTTCTTGAAAAACATGTCGCCGCGAAGGATTGGGAAGCTGCGTTAAGAGCGCTTGATACCAGCGGAAACTTGATCGGCAGGACAACAAGGGACCGGCAGCGCGCCGTGCTCACGACGGCGATCGCTCTAGACAAGGAGCTAACCGAGCCAGACGAGGCTCTCCGGCTTATACGCTCGGCGATCAAACGCGTCCCCGATCTCGTGCCGGCGGTCGCGCTCACTGCGCGGCTCCTGTCCCGGCAAGGCAGAGTCCGCAGAGGGGCGAAGGTGATCGAAGCAGCGTGGCCGCTGGCACCACATCCGGACCTCGCAAAGGTCTACCTCGATCTGAGCCCCGGCGAGTCCAATGTTGATCGCCTGGCAAAAGCGCGTACCCTAGCCAAGCTTGCGCCACGCGATCCCGAAAGCCGCATAGCGCTGGCCAGCGCCGCGATTGCCGCTTGCGACTATGAAACCGCGCGTGAAACCATGCTGCCGCTCATCCAAGGCAACGAGCGGCCGACGGCACGGATATGCCTCATTATGGCGGAACTCGAAGAGGCGGAGCATGGCGAAACCGGCTTTACGCGCGATTGGCTGGCGCGGGCGACACGGGCGCCGCGCGATGCGACCTGGGTCGCTGGCAGCGTCATGTCGGATCAATGGTTGCCGGCGGTGCCTGGGACTGGAAAACTCGATGCCTTCGTATGGCAGAGACCGCACGAACATTTGAGCGCTGATGCTGAAGCGGAAGAGGCGATTTTCAGGCCGGTGTCAATTCCGGTGCCAGAGCCGCCGATCCTGATCGAAAAACCGCGCATCGCCATTGCGGCGACGGAACCGCAAGTTGAGCCCCCGACAGCAGCAGCAGCCTCTCAGGACATCGCTATCGAGGGCGCTCGTGCTGAGGCTGAGGCGCTCCCCGAGGTAGAAAATGAGCCAGGCGCCTCAATTGCCGTAGCTTCGATGAGCTCTTCTGTACCCGGCACGCAACAGCCGCCGAAACCGCAAGGTCTTAGCCGGTTTTTGAAATGAATGCGGCAGGCATACGGTCAGCCTATAACCCGGCGGCAGGCATGCGATAAAGCTCTCCATATTTGCTGCGAAGATAAGCAAGGTAGGGCTTCGTGCTCATGGGAGCGCCCGCCGCGCGCAGGACGAGTTCCGTCGGGCTGAACTTTCGCCCATGCTGGTAGAGCTGCTTTTGTAGCCAGGCGTGAAGCGTTCCGAACTCCCCTTTTGCAATCTCGCGCGGGATACCGGGATTTGAGTCGAGCGCGGCGGCATAGAACTGGGCGCTCAGAATATTGCCAATGGTGTAGCTCTGAAAGCCGCCGCCAATGGTCCCGCCATACCAATGCACATCTTGCAGACAGCCATCGCGGTCATCGGTTGGAGCGAGACCGAGATCGGCATGCATGCGGGCGCGCCAGGCCTCGGGGAGGTCTTTCACGCGCAAATGGCCTTCAAGCAAGTCCAGCTCCAGATCGAAACGCATCATAATGTGGAGATTATAGGTGACCTCGTCGGCATCTGTGCGGATCAGCGAGCGTTGCACCTTGTTGATCGCACGGTAGAAACTCTCGAAGGTGATCTGCCGGAACTGGTCTGGGAACGCATCCCGCAGCGCCGGATAAAACCGTTCCCAGAAGGCGCGGCTGCGGCCAACGACATTCTCCCAAAGCCGCGACTGGCTCTCGTGGACGCCCGCCGATGTTCCCGATCCGAGCGGCGTGCCCTCAAACGCAGCGGCGACTCCCTGCTCATAAAGCGCGTGACCGGATTCATGCATGGTCGAGAACAGCGCATCGCCAAAATGATTTTCGTCGACACGGGTGGTAATCCGGACGTCACCTAGGGAGAATTTGGTGCAGAAGGGATGATGGGTCTTGTCCAGACGCCCGCGCTCGAGGTCGTAGCCAAACCGCTTGACGACCGCCAGGCTGAAATCCAGCTGTGCCCGCTCGCTGAAAAAACCATGCAAGCAATCGTCGCCGATCTCCGGCTGATCGGAAATGGCACGCACAAGCGGTATCAATTCGCTCCTGAGCCCGGCGAAAAGCGAGCGGATCGAAGCCGTCGTCATGCCATCCTCGGCGGCATCGATCAGCGGGTCGGCGACATGCTCATTAGGCGCAAAAAAGCCGGCGTATTCACGGCTGAGATCGACGGCCCTCTCCAGGAAAGGCACCATGCTAGCAAAGTCATTGCCTGGCCGTGCCCGAGTCCACGCATTATAAGATGCGGAGCGGAGCTCGCTCGACCGGACAACATAGGTGCTGGGCAGCTTGATGGCTTTCTCGAAATCGCGCCGGGCGATACGAATGAGGCTCGCTTCGTCCGATTCATAGGGAAGACTCGCGGCATAAGGCGCCAGAGCGTCGAGCAGTTTGCCCAAGGCCGGATCGACCGACTGTTGATGGGCAAGCCTGCTGAGCATCGCACTTTGACGAGCCCGCGCCGGAGCCCCGCCTCCCGGCATATAGGTGGATTGATCCCAGTCGAGCAGAGCCTCCGCTGCCATCAGATCGCTGATCTCGAGCAGGCGGTATTTGAGTTCCGCGAGTTTGGCCTCGGCCGGCTGGCTGCTGTTCCGTGGCTTGGCAGTCGCCGTCCGCGTCTTTGCCGCGCCAGCGCCGGCCTTTGTCTCGCCGATCTTGCTCATGGGCGTGGATCGTTGCAGCTAGAGCATGATCGCGCGATCATGCAAGAAACCAAGAATGAGACCATGGGAGATTCCTCTTGAAGCGGTCATGATTGAGCTGATCACGGCCTCCGCGCGGGGTTTCTCAATCCGGCCGGACCCAACACACTTCCCCCGACAGCTGCACGGCTCGATATTCCGCAAATAGCTATCGATCTTAAGCTGATCATAGCCTTGTTTGATTGAGATCGCCCAAAAAATCTGCACAGGACTCCAAGCCGATTTTCCGGCCGCCACCAGCAACCCCCATGGCCGGGGGTGGTCCCGGCGGGCTTCTCTTCTGTAGGAAACAAATTGGCACCGGGATCTAATATTCTTGGACTTTGTTCTTATATATTATTTTGGCACAGCTCTTTTCGTCAGCACATTTCGATCTAAACTTTCTCGTAAACTTTTAGGACTGAGTAATCTCGATGACTCTTCATTTTCCCAACGCGAGCCGAAATTACGATGCGGCACGCCATTGTGTCTGCTTCTGGGGCCATGATTCCACGTTCGAGATCACCTTCTCTTTGGACGAGGAAGCTCTAAGTAAGATTAGTCCCTATGCAGATCGCGACGAAGCCTCGCTGCTGCATGTGTTCGATGTCAATCGCACCCGAATCGAGGAAGCCGCCAGCGTCGCCTATTCACGGTCACAGCAGCGGCAGAGTTATCATCGATTGTCGGCGTCGGATTTATTGAAACCGGTCCATCGTGGAGGAAATCATGGCAAGAGGTGACAAACACGGCAATCGCGAAGCCAAGAAGCCGAAAAAGCTGAAACCGAAGGAAGCCGTGCCTGTTTCGACCTTCGCGTCGCTTCAAAAGAAGGCGCTTGAAGGCGCCAACCCAAAGAAGAAATAGAGAAAATTATTATGACAGGCCCGATCCTTGGACGTGGCTCCCGATCATGTGGGGAAGCGTTCGCGCCTCGGCGCCGCCTGGCAGCGCAATCTCCCAAGAACGGGCTTTCGTGTTCACGAAAGCCCGGCGAAAACGCGTGCTGCATTTTTATCGACCTGCGACAATCGCGATTCCCCTGCAACGATCGGCGTTCCTAGCTCCGCGACATGGAGTTCATGCTCGCTCGCGACGCGTTCATAAGCTTCCCCCTCGCTCTTGACGCGATATTGCAATTCGGTGCCCGATGGGGGCAACAGCTTCGTGACGGTAAAGACACCAGCCCGCTTCAGATATGTTCCTATTCGTCGATCGAAGCTGACTTGCTGTCCAATTGCGTAGATATGACTGGTCATGGGTTTATCCTGCGGTTGGGTATGGCAAAGCGTGCGAGGCGGGTCGCCTCACATTAGGTTCTGCCGATTCGATCTTTTTCCAGAAGTGTTACGCCGCGCTGTTGGGCCAGCCACGACAGACCCTCGATCGGTTCTTCATCCGTGGCGAGAAGAGTGTCAGCGGCCATTTGGCACGCGTCGCGATCCCAGAGTTTGAATGGCTGCCAAAGCAAAATTTTAGCGCGGGCTTTGCGGACGATCATCGGCTTCCTCTGATTTGCCAGACAATCCATGAAAATGGCAGACTGACGAGCGCACAAAAGCCGCCGGAAACAATCCCAGCCTTTTGCTGATCGGCCAAAAAATTCTCGCTCATTCGAGCCCAGTAGCCGGAGATCTGCGCGCTTACAGGCTCGCGACGAGGCAATTTAGCTTGTCACGGGCCAAAAAATCAACGGCCACGAACGAAGGAGCACGCGTACATCCGGCGTTGCTACCACGAATCGCGACCGTATCAGGCAACGGAGCCCTACAGGCATCGACGTCACCTCAACCACATGGGGCCCCAAATACCCATTACAAGGATGGAACAAGCAAGAATTGCATTCTACCCGCGCTATATCGTCCGCTTCCGCCGCTTCCGCCGCCAGCGAAGGAACCCGGTGACGTAAAGAGTCAGTGGCACGAAACCCATGAGCATAATGAAGGCGCGGCCGATGGTACCGAAGGCTTCGCCGCAATGCAGCGGATATAGCCATTCCAGGAATGTGTCTCCCGCGGTAAAGTGATGCGGATCCTGAATATACAGAATCTTTCCGCTGTATTGGTCGACCACGAGCCGGCGCTGTGCATCGGCAAAGTTGACTTCATCCGGCGCCCGCTTGCCAACCACATAGACGTCGTCGTCAGCGTCCGGAAGCTCCATGAGTGTCAGCTCTCCATCCGGCGCGGCGCGGTCCACGATCGCGGCGACCGCGTCCGGCCCGAGCGGCACTCCGGCGTCGCGGCGCTCGGATTTCAGGACTGGCATTTGATTGAGATGCACCGGGGAGAAGAGGTCCACCACGGCCCGCACCTGAGGTTTGAAGATCATATAAACGCCAGAGAACAGGGTCATACTGAGAACAAAGCAAGCAGTGATGCCGGCCGTCCTGTGCAGATCGAGGAGCACGCGCTCTGGTGTTGCGCCCCATTTGATCGTTAGGGCTTGGCGCCAGCGGCCCGTCCGGGGCCAAAAGAGAATGAGCCCGCTCACCAAGGATCCAAACAGAAAAAGCGCGATAAGGCCCACGGCGGTCTCGCCATGCGTGCCAAGCAGCAATGTGTAATGGAAGGTCCCGATTGTCGTCATGAAGGGCGACGCGAAGGGGTTTGCCGTGTCGCTCGCAAGGCGCTGGCCGGTCACGGCGGCGGTATAGGGGTTGACGAAGATCTGGTAGGTTTTGCTCCTGTCCTGGCCAGCGGGCACCGAATAGGTGAGCACAAAACAGGCGCCAGGATGCCGGGGAAACAGGACGAAGGGATCCAGGGTGTTGCCAGGAAGAACCGCGCTTTTGCCTGCCGCGAGGATCTCCGCAATGGGCCGGAACTTTGCTTTTCCATCGGCTGGCACATCAACCGACATCAGACCGGCATTCAGCCAGCTGTCGATTTGGTTTCCAAAGGCGAGGATGCTGCCCGTCAGCCCGATGAAGACGAAGATGGCGCCAGCGAAGCGGCCGATATAGGTATGAACCGTGAGCCAGAGTGTGCGGCCGAAAATGAGCCGCGACAAATGGCGCGCCGGCATGGCGGAGATGGACGCTTGCGGTGACCGCACCGCCCGCGCGCCAAGATCATTCTCCATGTGACCGCCGGCCATGGCGCCCCCGGACCTCCCGCGTTGTCAGCGTCAGCCAGGACGTGAGTGAAGGAAAACCTGCTACTGCAATTGCCTTTCGTAAACGTTTCGCCAGAACAAAATCCGCCATAATATGAACGTGGCATGGCAGATTCCGATCCGATGAAACGTCTACGTCATACGGGCCGAACTTTTCAAATTTTATGCGGATCCGGCTTGATTCGTGTTGGCCGCCGGCAAGAGCACCGCCATTGCCTAGCTAGCGATAAAAAGGAGGCATCCTTGAGTGAGATCAGTAAGTCAGATGTCAGGGATATCTACTTGAACAACTCTGTCGGAAACAGAATATTCGTGTGCGGAGCGTTCCTATTTGTCCTGTTTATCGCGTCCGCCTATATCATTGATATTGCACACCAGCAGCGGCAGACACTCTCTATCGTTGTCAAACCGTGTGGAAACGAAGGCGAGCACAGTCAGGCTGAACTTGGCCAGGACAAGATCGAATTCGCCCCTGCCGCAAATCATATTCGAATCGACTGATGAAGTGTCGTCTTCTGGGCGTCAGGGACGTTTTAGGTATTGGAGTACCCTATTGGGGGCCCGCTGTAATATGGCGTATGAGGCCTAAAATGACCCAGGATGAATTTGTGATCGAAGAGGCAGGCGATACGACAATCCTGGTCCGGCATTCATTGGCCGGCGTGCGATTTTTGTTTGTGATGAAGGATCGAAAGTTTGCCGGCGTGGCCGGCAATGAACCGAAGCCCTCGGATCTTAGTCTACGAAATCAAGCGCGCAGATTTGCCATGCAGGAGGCCCGCATTCAAGGCTGGATCGATTGACAATGGCGCCGCCGCGAGAGGCAGGTCAAAGGGATCAGATGTTTCGTAAAACGCGACTCATCATTGGCATTGTCGCGGTTTATGCGGTCCTGTTGCAGGCTTTCGTTGTCTCGGCCTTCCCGGTTGCGGTTGTTGATTCCTTTGGCGGCATCGTCTGCCTCCAGGAGGCCGGCGTCCCCGGGGCGCCCGGAAATGACCTTCACCGCCATCATGGCGTATGTTGCATATTGGGTTGCGCCGCGTCCAGCTTCGCCGCCATCGCGGCTGCGTGTGGATTGGTAATTTTCCCGGCGCTTCTCGTTTCCTCCCTTGTGTTTGGCAAGGGGCAAGCAAGAAGCGTTCGATCGCCGCTGAAATTCAATTTCGCCGCACGCGGCCCTCCTCTCCAGAGCGTCTGATCGCGGTCAATTCCACCAAACAGGGTTTCCGGTCGACGTCGCGCAGGAAAAGCGCGGCCTTTGACCATTGGCCGGCGTCGAATGCCAACCCGAGGCATTGGCTATCAAGCGATCGAGTGAACAGAAAAATCACATTCCGCACAGGCGTTGCGATGGCACGCCGAATGACACCTATCAGCCTGAAAGGCACATCACATGACTTTCATCATCGACAAAATACAAGGACGGGCGGCGACTGCCACCGCCGCCGCGGACCAGCCGCTCATAGATCTGAAACCGAGTTTGATCGCCGCCGCCGCGATATGCGTCTTCTTCATCGGCGTGCGCGGCTACGAGCAAGCTTTCGGCTGGACCACCGGGATGGACTCGTTCTCCGGCGAGTTTCAAACTCACTGGATGCTGGTCCTTTATATTTTTGGAACGGTAGAGGTGATCGTCTTCCTCGCTTTGCTGACCTATATCTGGAAAACGCGCGATCTCGACGTGGCAAACGTCGAGCCCCGCGAAGAGCTGCGCCGGACTTTCTATCTTCTCGGGTGGCTTTTTGTTTATGGTGTCGCCTTTTATTGGGGCGCCAGCTACTTCGGCGAACAAGATGCAAGCTGGCACCAGGCGGCAGTCCGCGATTCGTCCTTCACGCCGGTGAACATTGTCAAGTTCTATGTCGCCGACCCAATCTACATTATCGCGGGCATCGGCGGCTTTATGTACGCAAGGACACGCCTGCCAACATTTGCCTGCAAGGGATGGTCGATCGCCTACGTTCTCCTCTTCGTCGGGCCGCTCATGATTGTGCCGAGCGCGGCTCTCAACGAATGGGGTAGCGCCGTCTGGATCATGGAGGAATTGTTCGTTGCTCCGCTCCATTGGACATTCGTGTTTTTTGGCTGGTTTTCCCTAGCGGCGTTCGGTGTGATTCTTTTGATCATCGGCCGAATTCAGGAGCTTAGCTCCGGCTACGAGGATGTTCTGGGTCTAGCCCCCGCCGAGTGATGAAATTTTGGCGGAGCTGGTTGCTTAACAAGCTCCGCCAATCCTAACGCTTGGAGCGTCAAGAGCGGCAGTCGCTAGAGCCCGCATCCTTTGCGTGGCGGATTGTCTCACGCCAAATCGTTTTAGCCATTGTCGGGATTGTCCCGGCTCGAAACCGCGCGTCCACCGTGAAGAGTGGCACCAGGAGGACCTGAGGAAGCGATGAACTGGGGAGCGTGCTTTCTGCCTCTCGCTGCAGCGATCCTGTTCATGGGGAGCGCGCTTTGGCCCGTCGCGGCATCGGTGGAGCGCGGCGAGTCCGGGGCGAGCCTGGCGCGGCAACCGCTGGCCACCGCCGTGAGCGGTCTCGAGCTCCGTGCCGTTGAGCCCTCTCTGCCAAAGCCCGCGAGCCCGGGGCTACGCGTCGCGCACGCAACCATTGTGCGCACGTTTCCAGAACGCGGGGCGGAGGCGCCCGAGACCGTCGGAAAAGTGGACGTTTGGTACAATGAAGAGATCCGCAACGAGCTCGTTGCCTTGGCCGTCATCAATGCCGCCGGTGACCGTGTCGATAAACGCGACGCCGCCATCGACAGCGCCGATGGGAGCCACGTGTCGACGAGCGTCGAGGCGTTGACGCCGGGCGAATATACGGTGCGCTATAGGGCGATTTCCGCTGACGGCCATCTCGTGAGCGGCGCTTGGGTCTTCGTGATACGCGGTCAATAAAAAGCTCCGCATGAGCCGCGCGGGAACCGCCGCGCGCAGGAAGGAAGCGCAAGTGATAAATGCCCGGCTCAATTGGATTCTGTTCGCGGCGATCCTTCTCCTGATCGGCGCGAACACACTGATCTTCGTCACCCTTCCGCGATGGATGTCGGGCCAGTATCAGACCAAAAGCGGGCCGGCTTGTCTCAAGGTGAGCGATTTCTACTCTGTGCACCTCACCACCTATTTCCTGGCCGCCACTGGCCACGAAGATATGGACCCAGAAGTCAAATCACGGATGTACGCGCAATATTGCGACCGGATACCCGGAACAGGGCGGGCTGTTTTCAGCGTCGATCTCATGGAGCAAGATGCGAGAAACCAAGCCGTGGCGATTTCGCTTTCGCACTATGAGCCGGGAGGACAGCTCGCACTGGTGAAGGAGGTGCCCCCTGCTGTCCATCCAGGGGGAGTACTGACCTTGGATGTCGCGATCGCGAAGCAGGGCAAATATCTTCTCAAGCTCGCCTTCGGCGAAGCGAGGACCAAGGACGATGTCATCGAGATGCCCATCATTGTAGGTCAGTAAACATGCGGGCGTGACAGTTTGGCGGAACGGGCCTGTCTGAACCGTTACACCAATGCCTGCGACCTGTTTTCCGATTGGACGTCAGCGGACAAGGGGCCCCGGCAAGCGAAATCTGCTTCGCGGATGCTAGAGTGCGCGGGAGGAACCAATGAACGTCGTACTGGCTCGGCGCCATATCGCGGCCTTTGTATTTATCGCCGCTCTGCTTGTTTGGCCGCCGTTCGCCGTGGCGCATAAGACGAGCTATGGCTACCTCAACGCGGTTTTCACGGGCGATAAGGTCACTGGCAAACTTGAACTCGCGGTTCGCGACTTTGACTTCGCCTTTTTCGACTTCGCCTTTGGCCCCGGCGCCGACGGCTCCGGCAAGATCAACTGGGGCCAGCTGCATCGGCATGAGCGTGAGATTGCCGGTCTCCTCCTCGACAAATTCTCGATCGGGCCTCCCGGCGCGCCTTGCTCGCTCGACCCCGGCGCCATTGGCGTCGATACGCTTGGCGATGAGTATTATATCGTTTTGCCGTTTTCCGGACTCTGCAAGACAGAAGGCGGCCCGGTGCAAGCCGGCTACGATCTCATGTTCGACATCGATCCACAGCACCGCGGGCTCATCGACGTCAGGCGCGGCAACGAGGTCTATTCGGGAGTCATGACTCCCGAGACCAAGGTGCTCCAGTTCGGCGCCGGCACGGAAAATCTCCGCGACACCATCCTGTCCTACATCCACCAAGGCGCCCATCATATCTGGATCGGCTACGATCACATCCTCTTCCTGATCACTCTCCTGCTGCCAGCGGTGCTGACCCGCGCGAAGAACAAATGGCTGCCCGTGGACGACTTAGCCGGCGCTTTCTGGAGCATCGCCAAGGTGGTCACTGCTTTCACGCTGGCGCACTCGATCACTTTGTCGGTTGCGGCCTTTGGCATTGTCGAATTGCCGTCGCGGCTGACCGAATCGGCGATCGCCGCCTCCGTCATGGTCGCCGCGATCAACAACATTTACCCCGTCATCACGCGCCGCCTCTGGATCGTGGCCTTCGTCTTCGGCCTCGTCCATGGCTTTGGTTTTGCGAGCGTGCTCACCGAGTTCGGTCTGCCTCCCGGCCGCAAGCTCGCCGCCCTGGTCTCCTTCAACGCCGGCGTGGAACTCGGCCAGCTTGCCATCGTCGCCGCTTTGCTCCCGGTCTTGTTTTTTGCACGCCGGACGATCGCCTATACCAAAATCGTCATGCCGGTCGGCTCGCTTTTGATCTCGACGATCGCATTGATCTGGCTTGTCGAGCGCATCTCGGGGGTGGGTGACTTCCTCGGGGGCTAGAAAACGAATTTAAGACGGCTGCCCCACCTGTCGGGTCCAGCGGGGGTCAAACGTTTTATGATTCTTGCCGGGAATGCCCAAGCCAAACCGCGCACCCGGATAGCGGGCGCCGCGGACTAAGAAACGCGTGCTCTGAGGCTCGTTGCATGGTGAGAGAGGACGTCAAAATGCGAACCTATCGATCTGACCGGTCCGCGAGATCCGCGGTTGCGATACCAAAGGTGAATTTGGTCTTCGTCTTGATTGCGTGGGTGACTTGTGGAGTTGCGGCCGCTGGCAGCTGGAATGCCGCCATGTATGCAACCTTCCACAATTGCGGGCGGCAAGGCGTTGAGGATCAGGCCCAATTCTTGATCAAGGGGATTGTTGGCGGGCCGGTGTCCCTGGTCCTCGCATTGCTCGATTCGAATTTTGCACGAAGCGGCTGGTCGCTCAGCACCCATCAATGCGCCGAACCTATACCGAACAATGCCTTTGGCACTCCGAAGGAATGGCTCAAGCGCCCATATTAAGCCTTCCCAAGCCGCTGGACTGCCAATTTCTTTCGAATATCCGGCGATAGAGGCGTTAAGAGCCGTTAGTAGTTCAGTTCGAAATGGCGCGCCATTAAGATCAACATTTTCCAATCGCGGCCGGTCTCCGAAAACGAAGACCAAAGCTTAGGATTTCTGGCAACTCGACGGTGTGTCACGAATCCTCCTTCTGTTAAGGAAGGTGTGGAACTGTATGAGAGATGAGGGAAAGCCTACCGTAGACTTGATCCGACTGGCGTGTATCCAAGAGTTGGGCAATGCTTCCGCCCATAGGACATATGCTCAGACCGATTTGGTGGGTGTTGATCAAACTGTTCCGATCAAGGGTTCCGCGCGAGGCGGTGACCCTGACTCTGCGCGGTCGGCTCAATCTGCCACGAAGATTATCGCAAAAGCGGCGCGCCTTTAGTAATATCGATGGCCTGGTGTTTCTAGGCTTTATCAGATTGCGCCGCGCGTTGCGAATGCCTTGGTGATCGTGAACCGGGAGACTGTTATCCGCTTGTATAGCGCTGCATTTCGTTTGCTTGTCAGTTCTTTGGATTTAAACCCCTGTCTTCAGACGGGAACAGGCTTTAGCCGTTTTTTTGTTCATAGGCTGACTCCTTAAAATGGACGTTCCGCGAGGGGGAAACGGCCATTTTAAGGAGTCAGCCTATGAGCTACACAAGTGGGAGTCACACGGTTTTTCACCATCGGTATCACATCGTCAGAATCACGAAGTATCGCTACAAGGTGCTGGAAGGCGCGTTGCGGGAGCGGATACGAA
>CAYTRB010000026.1:0-27673 GCA_964440215.1 uncultured Methylocapsa sp. | reverse complement strand
GCGCGGGCGAGCGGGCAAGCGAAAGATACAACGTCTCGTTGCAGACATAGTCGCCCGCATTGGCCGACAAACGGGCGGGGAGGCGAGCGCGGCGAAGGGCGGCTTCGATTTGGCGCGTGGGAAAGGTGGAGCGCAGGACATGCGACGCTCCGGGAACAATGGCTTGGCGGGGAGCGCGGGCGCCGGAGACGTCGCAGCGAAGCAGGTTCAAGCGGTTCAACGCCTGCGTTTCGATGCTGAAAAATCTGCGCCGCCCCGCAAGGCCGAAATGCAAAACTGCATCGGGTTTGAGCGTTTCGTTGAGCTCTTCGAGTGTTCGCTCGACCCCGGCATAATCGACGGGAAGCATGGCACGTTCGAGTGCAATGCCAAGCCGCGCCAATCTCGCTTGATCTTTGCCGAGTGCATGGATAAGAACCGCCGCCGGGTTGTCATGGACTCCCGGAAAGCTTCCGAAACCGGTGACGAGAATGCGCAGCGGCGGCGCTTTCTGGCTTGCGAAATCCGAACTGGACTTTTGCATGATCGCGGCAGCTCCCTTTCCGCATCCACCAGATGACACATGATTTTGCAGTGCGATATCCGCGCGCGTTGAATGTGGCTCTAGGATCACAGGCTTGGCATTCAAGACAGACGACGAAGCCTAGGATTTGAATTTCATAGTCTCGTTTGGGTCTTGTCCGAAAGCTCCCCTTTCAGGATTGCTGCAATGGGCTGGAGCGGATCATTGTGACCTGGACTTGGCATACATAACACCAAAGCTAAGACTGCGATCTGCTTGCGCAAATTGAGTAGGATTTATATTTAATTCAAGTGAGTTGTTCATGAAGATTCTATTGCTGCTTATTGGTCTGTTCACGGGCATCTGGACAATTGACCGCGTATCTGATTCTTGGCCAGGTTCGCATTCGATTACGGTCCGGCATGATGGCGGGGGCGGCGCGCCGTCACCGGAAATCGGCGCCTCGGCGCTCGGAATGCTCCTAGCAAGTGGTATTGCCCTCTACGTCATTAGACGCCGACGGGTATGAACCCCAACATCGGACGATGTTCGCTTCGCTTCGCGGGTTAGCGCCAAATCTGTGGCTTCCCCGATCGAAATTCTAGAGCGATACCCGATCAGATTGAATCATCTGAACGAAAAGGAATCGCTCAGGTTCAATAAGTTAGAGCGTGTTCCTATCGAAAAGGTCAGTCAACATTTTCGGAACATGCTCTAGCGAATTCGAACTCGTGGAACCCCCGGTGTGATCGCCACCTCATGGTCAGGGTATCGTCTAAAAATCCATGGTTTCTATTTTCAACCCGTCCGAAGATTAAGCGCAAGTGAGCTGTTCTGTGCAGAAGATCACCTCGAGCAAATCACTCGTCCAAGGACGCTCGGCGGTCTTCTCGCTGAAGCTGGCCGATGGGGATGTCCTGCTTCTCTACACCGTCGCCCTTCTCGCTGTCGGCGGGTTTCAGCGTTTTCTTGACGGATATTTGCACGACGCGCATAGGAGCGCGCTCGAACATGCCGGTGTTTTCGAAGTCAATGCAGGCGAGCTTCTGGCATTCATCGCGATTTACTCGGTGTTGAAGTCAAAAATCGACACCATTCATCTCTCCAGAGTTGATTTTGTCGTACTCTCCGCCTGCGCAATGTTTTTCCTGCCACCGAAGCTGAGCTTGCCCTTTGTGGGCGCCAGCATCGCTGGATTCTACTTCTGTTGCCGGCGTCCCTACAATGCGCAACTTGCGTCGCTAGGGCAGCTTTGGTTAGCGATTTCTGTTTACAGAGTCTGGGGCCGTCAGTTTTTTCAAATCGTTTCCGCGCCGATCATAAAAGCGGAAGCCTACATGATTGCGAAAGCCGGCCAACTGTTCGGATTTGGAATTAGCTTGGATGGGATCCGATTGTACTCGCCGAGCGGATGGTTCGTTTTTATTTTGGAGGGCTGCTCATCGTTCCATAACGCCTCACTGGCGGTGCTCATATGGCTTTCTCTCATCAAATTGGCTGGGGACAAGGTCAGCGGCCCGAAGCTGATGGCGCTTGGCGCGGGCATTCTGGCGATCGTTTGCCTCAACGCGCTTCGAATCCTGCTGATGACCCCCTCCGAACAAGCGTACCTGTTCTGGCATGAAGGAAGTGGAGCAACCCTGTTCTCTTGCCTGACTTTAGGCGCCATTGCCGTTCCGACGATCGTCTCTCTGCGGCTGCGCGGCTAATGGCCCGTCTCCGTTACGGCGTGATCCTGATCATCGTCGTCGCATTCGCGGGGGGCATTTGGACGCGCTATCTTAACACGTCCCCAGTTCAGCCTGCCTCCTTGGTGGAGAGCAACCCCAAACTTGTTTACTCTGGACTTCAGGTGATGGGGACATTCGACGAACCCATCGATGGCTTGACCGGCTTCGAAGTTTCCTACCCAAACTGCCCGCATCCGTTGGCGATCCTGCCTGTCCCGGCACTGTATATGGCAATCATTCCAACCGAGTATCGCTACCGTCCCGGCGACTATGACATTGCCTACGTCTACAAAGGAAACGTCTACCGTGAGACGTGGATCAGCTACAAATTGAGTCTCCTGAATGCCTACTACCGGGTGCAAGCGCTGTTCGGCCTCGCAGAGGCAAAGCAATTTGCATATTATATAAAAATATGGATCCCATCTGGCTGCCGGGCCCTATCGAACGCCGAAGCCTCCCTGCTGGAACGCGACTTGCTCGATCCTATAGGACAAAAGATCATTTAGCGTCGAAGGATCGGTGGCGGCACACGGGTTCCGGCTTTCGGAGTGCATGGGCGCGACAATTCTCGTAAGGCGTTTGTTCTTCATCGCGGAGCGAACCATGCCTCACGCACGCTTGGTCCCAATCATCACGTGGTGGATCGAAGGGAGTTTCACAGACAAAGTGAAGGGCAAGGTGACGAAGTTAGGGCCAAGCATTGGTGTTGGTGCGATCGAACCTGAAAAATTGACGGATGAACTCATCGTCCCCATGGGCGAGCTAAAGGTCGCAATTCGGCTGCCTGAAGAACTTCAATCCTCCGGCTGGTCGGCCCTCGATTTCGAGGATAATTCTTTTGTCCTCGTCGACCCCTGATACCCAAACTCTGTTTCGTCTCATGGCCGCATTCCCGACACGTTTGGCGCTCAGAAACGGGGTGGCTAAATCAGTTGCGCGGTGTCGATCTAGCTCTTTTCTCAGCAAGGTTTGATGCGGGCGCAGGACTGGCAATTTTCCCGGAATGTGAGCCCAATTTGAATCAAAGCGCGATGTCACGAGAGAATAGGACCAAGTTGTCTCGCCGACGTCTGGCCGCGGGGCGGCTTCCTATCGCCCGGATGCTTTGTGCCATGCTAGCGGGCAGTGCTTTGATCCTTGCCGCGGGCTGCGCGTCGATGGGCCTCCCGATGCCGGGCGAGCCTGCTGCCGAGCCCCGCTCCGTCGCGATGTTCATTGTCTCGACCCGCAAGGGCGAACACAGCGCGGCAAACGAAGCCGTCGAGGAAGGTGCGCGATTCTCTTTGCAGCAGATCGGCGTGCCGCCTGGCCATCAACCGGGTAAGGTGGAGCGGCCCGCCTTCGGATCGGAAAACCCGCAAGAACACTTCGTCGTGATGAACCGGCGCGGCATCGACGAGACGGAGTTCTACGCCGAACTCGCCAGCCATCTCTCCGGACGCGTCGGATCGAACCGCGATATTCTGCTTTATGTTCACGGCTTCAATGTAAGCTATGACGAGGCGCGTTTCCGGCTCGCGCAGATCGCCGACGACGGGCGTTTCGGCGGTGTTGCGGTCCTTTATACCTGGCCCGCCACCGGCAGCCTCCTCGACTATGGCGCGGCCAAGGAAAACGCGACCGCCGCCCGCGATGCCTTGACCAACCTCATTCACCGGCTGGGAGACGTGCCGGATGTCGGCCGCGTGCATATACTCGCCCATTCGATGGGCGCCTGGCTCGCCATGGAGGCATTGCGGGAAAATGCGATTTCCGGCAGTCCCGACCTCAACGGCAAGCTCGGCGATGTTATGCTCGCCGCGCCCGACATCGACTTGAAAGTTTTCCGCCAGCAATTGGCGCGGCTCGATCCGACCCATGTTTGCGTTCTCGTTTCCTCCAACGACCGGGCCCTTTCGATCTCGCGCTCGCTCGCGGGCGACCGGCCGCGTCTAGGCGGGCTCAATCCCAGCAATCCCGCGGATCGCGCGGCGCTCGAAGACCTCGGCGTCAAGGCCTATGATCTTTCAAAGGAGTCGACCGAGCTGATCGGGCATGGCACCTACGCCGACGCACCGCAGGCCGTGCGCACCATTGGCTCGCAGATCACCGAGCAGAGACCGCAGGATGCCAATGTCCAGGCTGTGCTCGGTGAAAGGCCTGTCGATTCAAAAATTACAGCCGTGCCGCTCGCGCCATTGGCTGGGCCGTCCAGCCCCGTCGCGTACCCGGGTGCCGCTCCGCCGCAATAGCGGGATGCCGCTGGCATGATCTCCAGCCGTACTTCGTTAACACTGCAAGTTCACCCGGACCGGCCGTGCCTCTCTTTTCGATTTGAGGCTCGGCCCGGAACTTTTTCTCCCGCATGTTCATTATACGCGGAGGGACTCCGCCATGAAGGCAGAGCTTTGCAATGGCAAGGCTGATCTTCACGATGAAGTCCCCAGTTGAAACCATGCAAACGCCGCTGATTCATCAAAAGTGAGATTATGCCAATTTGGCACCGGACGATCTGGAAGTTTCAAGAATTATTGTGACTTAAAATAATGTTTCGAAAATTTCACGGCGCAAAGGAATGGTATTCCATGTTTCGTTCTGTCACGGCATGATTGCCGTGCAGGGCTTGGGGTTTTTGTCTTTTGCTATATACTGTCTATATACACATTTTCACTAATATTTGAGATTCATAAAACTTACCTGACAGAAATTATTGCGAAGCAACATGAAATATTCTTGTTGACGTCACAAGAGTGTTAGAATTATTGTGTATACTGACAGGTATCCTCAATTGTAACGCTTGAGATTAACTTTCCAGAAAGGGAATGTCCAACGCTTGTCCGTATTCGACGCCGTAAAGCCTGTAAAGCGAGGGATGTCATGTGTTTGATCGCTGAAATAATCCATACGTGTTCGCACGAAAAGGTCGCCCAGGCGGCCGTCGCCTCCATGGGGTCGGATTTCGCGAGCAAAGTCGGCGTTACCGCCGGTGCCTTTGGATTATCGATCGGCGCCTTCACGGCTCGCGCGGTTCGGGAATTCGAAAAGCGTGTTGGAGAACCGGAAAAACAAGCTCTCCGGGCCCTCATGGATCGCGCGGACCAGCCGATCCTGATCGGTCTTCAACATATTCTTCGGCCGGTGATCGAATTTGATGGCCACGTACCGGGAGCGCAGGCCCTTATGCGCTTGGCGAATAGCCGCCCCGGTTCAAAGCGGTCCTCATCGAAGGGCTCGCGGAACAACCCGAAGACTGTCGATTCTTCGACCAATTGAGCGGCAACGAAGAGGATATCGAGCGGACAGACTTGAGAGACTGTGCCGCACTCTCCGAGAGCGCGGCAGAGTTTTCAACGAAGAGCCGTGGCGGGCATCAGGATGCGGCGCGGCGCGCCCAGGGTCTTGTGAGATCCTGGATTTCAGGCCCAAGCCCTGGCTGGTAGAAAATGTTGAATCGAGGCCTGCGGCCGGCTTCCAGCAGCCGGATCGTCGCTTCATCCTTGATGTCGAAACTGTCGAAACCGCAGCGGGCCAGAAATTGCAGTTGGTCGAACAAAACTTCGCCGGTCGCCCGTAATTCCCCCGCAAAACCGTAAGTCCCGCGAAGCTGGCGTGCCAACGAGTAGCCGCGACCATCGGTAAATTTGGGAAAGGCCACCGCGATAAGCGCGAGCCGGGACAGGTCCGGCGCGATCGTTTGAAGGTCCAGCCCTGGTTCGATGAGCAAGCCAAGCGGAACATTCCATATCCCTTGCGCGCGGATCGCTTGCCATTGCGGCAAGCTCAGAATGGCCTTGTCATCGGGCGGAAGCTCTTCTGTCGCCGCCAGAGTGCGCCAGTCATCCGCCACAAATCCATCGCCCTTGAATATTGCCATCGTCAAATGTCCGCACCGGCATAAAGCGGTAATGTATGAAGCCCGCATTCGACTTTTCCGCTCCCGCGCCAACGCCCCGCGCGGGGGTCTTCGCCAGGCTTCACGGGCGAGGTGCAAGGGACGCACCCAATCGAAAGGTAGCCTTTGGCAATGAGCGGATGCCGCGGCATGGCGAAGGCATCGAGATAGCTGGTAATCTTGGCCGCCGGCCAGTGCGCGAGAGGATTGACTTTGATGCGGCCGCCTTCGGAATCGAACAAGGGCAGGGTATCGCGCGTAGGCCCTTGAAATCGTTTGCGGCCGGTGATCCAGGCGTCATAGTTTTCGAGCGCTTCCGCGAGCGGCAAGACCTTGCGGATTTCGCAACAGCGATCGGGATTACTTGCCCAAAGAAAATTTTCTGGATCCTCCTCCGCCAGCAGTGCTGGCTTCGGCGCGAGAGCGATCACATTTGTAAGACCAAGATGCGTGACGAGCTTGTCACGATAGGCGAGCGTTTCCTCGAACAAAACCTGCGTGTCGATGAACAAAACCGGCGTAGCCTTGTCGATAAGCGCTGCCATGTGAAGCAGCACGGCGGAATCAGCGCCAAAACTCGAGACGAGCGCGATCCGCCCCGGGAACAGATCCCCGATCACGGCACCCATCAATTCTAGCGTATCCCTTCCGGCGAATTCCGCATCGAGCCGCGCGGCTTTTTCCGCGGCGCCATGGATGGCAGCCTCATTCATGGCCATAAAGCGCCTCCTTGAACGGTGCCATGCCAATCCGCCGGTAGGCGCTCAGAAAATCCTCTGCCGGACTCTTGCGGAACTTCAAATAGGTATCGACGACGGTCTCGACCGCGTCAACGATCGCCTCGGAAGAAAAACCGCGCCCGGTGAGCGCGCCGACATTGCACGTCTCGTCGGCGGAACCGCCAAGGGTCAGCTGATAGGCCTCGGTCCCGGATTTCTCCAATCCGAGTATGCCGATATGGCCGACGTGGTGATGTCCGCATGCATTGATGCAGCCGGAAATATTGATCTTGATGCCGCCAATGTCTTGTGCCCGCGCGCCATCGCCGAACCGTTCCGAGATTCGCTGCGCGATGGGTATGGAGCGCGCCGTCGCAAGCGCACAGAAATCAAGGCCGGGGCAGGAAATAATATCGGTCACAAGGCCGGTATTGGCGGTGGCGAGACCATGCTCGGAGAGACGGTCAAACAGGGCTGGCAAATCATCGAGCGCTACATGCGGCAGAACGAGATTCTGTTCATGCGCAACGCGGATCTCGTCTGCTGAGAATTCTTCGGCTAAATCGGCGATGGCTTCCATCTCTTCGGCGCTGGCATCGCCTGGAATGCCGCCGATGGGCTTCATCGAGACCGTGACGATCCCATATCCGGGCGTTTTATGCGCCACCACATTGTGCGCGGCGAAGCTGGCGAACGCAGGATCGGTCGCTTTCCGCTTTTCGAATGCAAGGGACACGGCCTGGCGCACTGGCAAAGCAGGCGGCGCGAAATAGGCGCGAATGCGATCGATTTCCGCTTGCGGCAAGGTCAGGGCGCCATCGCTATGATTGGCAAACTCGGCCTCGACCTCGGCGCGAATCACATCGGCGCCTTTCTCATGCACCAGGATCTTGATGCGCGCCTTATATTTGTTATCGCGCCGCCCTTCGAGATTATAGATGCGGAGAATGGCATCGGTGTAGGCGAGAAGATCGGCTTTCGGCAAGAAGTCGCGGATCTTATGCGCGACCATGGGCGTGCGGCCGAGGCCGCCGCCGACATAGACGGCAAAGCCCACCTCGCCTTCCGCGTTCTTGACGATCTGATAGCCGATGTCATGCACTTTAATCGCGGCGCGATCCTTGGGGGCACCATTGACCGCAATCTTGAACTTACGCGGCAGAAACGAATATTCGGGATGCAGCGAAGACCATTGCCGCAGAATTTCGGCGTAGGGGCGGGGATCCTCGATCTCGTCGGCGGCCGCGCCGGCGAATTGATCGGCGGTGACATTGCGGATGCAATTGCCCGAGGTTTGGATCGCGTGCATCTCGACACTCGCGAGTTCATCGAGAATGTCCGGGCATTCCTTGAGCGCCGGCCAGTTGAATTGAATGTTCTGGCGCGTCGTGAAATGGCCGTAGCCCTTGTCATAGCGCCGCGCGATGTAGGCGAGTTTGCGCAGTTGCCGTGACGACAAAGTGCCGTAGGGAATAGCGATCCGCAGCATATAGGCGTGCAATTGCAGATAGACACCATTCATCAGGCGCAGCGGCCTGAACTTTTCATCGTCCAATTCGCCGGAAAGACGGCGCGCGACCTGGTCGCGAAATTGCGCGACGCGGGCGGCCACAAAGCTTTTGTCGAATTCATCGTAACGATACATGCCGGCTCCGCCCTGCCCGGGCACTCCCCTGACGCCCCGAGCCTTTCAAATCGACAGGGTTGTCTTATTTGCGTTAGCGCGCGCCATCATCGCGAACGTCCGTTGCACTGATCAGCTCATGGCCTCGCGGGACTTCCAATCGCGGACGTGGCGAAAACGCTTGCGACCCTTGCCCTAGTCTTTTTTGCGGCAGGGGATCCGCCTCGTAGGAAAAGGCCTTCGTTGGTGGCAGGAAGTCGATCGTTGGCCCCTCCGCTCGAATGGACTCGCGTAAGGTCACGGCCCGCACGCTGCTTGCCTCGTCCGTCACCTCGACTATGCCAGGATCGACGACGAAATTGCGCTTTACATCATTCTGGGCAAGGACAAGGGCTGCCTCCGCTTCGGCCTTGCTCGTCAAAACTTTCGCCTCGCCGAGTGCCTCTGTCCAGACACCGTCGCGGCCTGCATAGACCACGAGCCCATCTATGAGGCGATTTGCGGAAATAACCTGAGACATGCCTAAAACTCGCTGACCAACACTTTCGATCCGTATATAAGACAATTAACACCGGATTGCGAGTTTTTATCATAAAATACATAACCTATTTGTAGAATAATGGATTAAATCTCACCTGCAAAGGTCCGTTGCGAAACCAAGGGGGAACCTTCATCTTTCCAGATGAGCGATGCCGCCGAACGGATCATCGACCTTTACGAGCGCTACGCCACGGTTTGGGATGCAGATGGCGCAAGCAGGCCGTGGGCAGAGAAACCATGGCAAGATAGCTTCATTCAGTCGCTGTCTGGGGGCGCGACCGTGCTCGATCTGGGCTGCGGATCGGGGGCACCCATTGCGCGCCATATGGCAGAGATGGGGCTGAAGATCACAGGCGTCGATGCTTCGCCAACGCTCATTTCGCTTTGTCGAAGCCGCTTGCCCAAGCATGAGTGGGTTGTCGCGGACATGCGATCATTGTCCCTCGGAAAGACGTTCGATGGCGTGCTTGCCTGGGACAGTTTTTTCCACCTCAAGCATGACGACCAGCGCAGCATGTTCAATGTGTTTGCGGCGCGCGCGGCCCCATCCGCCGTTTTGCTATTCAACACAGGGACTGCGCACGGCGAAGCCATTGGTAATTATCGAGGCGAACCCCTCTATCACGCTAGCTTGGATAGTGCGGAATACGCCGAATTGCTTGCTCAATCCGGTTCCGAAGTTGTCGCTCACGTCGTCGAAGATCCACAAGCTGGTGGCCGGACGGTTTGGCTGGCACGCTCGCGTAGATAGGGCTGTGACAAAGCTAAGAGCGCGAAGCAGAATCTAAGATCGGCGTACTCACAAACGAGTGCCTCAGCTGTCCTTCAAATAGTCATGCACCACTTCTCCGAGGCCGAGTGTGAGGTCAGTGAGGAAATGGCTGGCGGACACCACGCTACGCACCGGCAGGCGGGCGACGTCGCACATGGAGTGCTCGAAGAGTTCAAGGGCAGCTGGCCCGGACCAGGCGCCTTTCAGGGTGACCCCCTCCAGATAATAGCGCACAAGCTCGCAAATCCTTGGTGTGCAATCCACATGCGGAATGATCTTGATCATGAAACTGGGTTTTGCCAGGCTTTTCAGCACCGGCGCCGGGTCAAGCTCGTGATGCTTGTAGCCCATCGTGGCGGACACGCACAGCACCGAACCATAGTACAAGGTGCAGACTAAGGTCTCGCTCTCGTTCACGATCTTTGGCTTGGCAAGCTTTTTCGGAAAGCCCCATATCTCGCGCCCGCCAGCGATCGGCGCATTGTCGTCGAGATACATGGCGTGGACATAGCCGCCCTCCTGGACCGTCCCATCGGGCGTGCGGAAGCGGACGGGAATGACCTGGCCAGTCTCCGTATAATCGCCAAAGCCGGTCGAATCCGGCATGCGGATAAACTCGTAGTTTACCGTATCACCGATCACTTCTAGGGGTTCTGGCACCACCTCGCGCAAAGCATCGGGATCGGTACGGTAACTGATGATGATGAATTCCCGATTGTAGAATTTGTAAGGGCCGCGCGGATAGGCCGGATCGGTGAGCGGCATCGCGAAGGCTGTTTTGGCGACATCGGCAAGCTTCATCATGCATCTCCTCAGGGTTTCGCGCAGCGGCCAGCTGTGCGTCTATTCGCGGCCGTCGCGCGCTAGATCGAAAGTGAAAACACCGTCGCTATTTTCAGGCCGTTGCAAGACTTCCTTGTGACGCAGGGTGCGCACCGCGTCATTATAGCCCGACGCCCAATGCTCCTCCATCGTTCGCCGTGAAAACTCATAGTCTTTTGAGGTCCCTTCGTAATTCCGCGAGTGATAGATGAGATTGATGATGTTGTAGACTTTTTCGTCCGCTTCGCTGGCGAGAAGATTGGCCTCTGGCAATTGCCGTAACTCGTCGGGAAGCCGTTGAAGGAGGTGGTGCGTGGCGCGGCGCAGCAACTGTGATTTCTTGAATTCATCGGTGGCCGCCCGCGTACGGCTCGAAAAGCGGATTTCCTTCTGGCGCACCTCGGCTTCGATCAGATTGCGAGGCGCGTCGCCGCGCGCGTTCCAGAGATCGATCTGAAAAGCGAGCGTATCCAGGCGCGGCTGGCCAGAGAGCACCCATTGCAGCGGCGTGTTGGAAACGAGGCCGCCGTCCCAATAATGCTCGCCTTGGATTTCGGTGGCTGGAAAGCCGGGTGGCAGCGATCCGCTGGCCATGACATGTTCCACGCAAATGTCATGCGTCGTGTTGTCGAAATAGACGAAGTTGCCGGTGCGCACATTCACCGTGCCGACGCTAAAACGGGTAATATCCGCATTGATGAGGTCAAAATCCACGAGGCGTTCGAGGGTCGCCTTCAAAGGGACAACGTCGTAATAGCTTAGCGAATTGAGGTCCGCATTTCCCAACGGCAAGGGCGGCGGGATCCGCGGTTTAAAAAATCCCGGCGCGCCTCCAAGCAAATTGCCCAGTGAGCGCAGCTCATTCAGCCATTTATGGACGGACACATCCTTGATCTCGAAGGAAGAGACATAGGGGAGGCCGAAGGGAGCTGTGCTGACAATCTCCCAGAATTCGCGGAGCCGCGGAACGCGCTTATCCGGCGGGTTGCCAGCGATCAGCGCCGCATTGATGGCGCCAATCGAAATGCCCGCCACCCAATCGGGATGCAGATTGGCCTCAGCCAGGGCCTGATAGACGCCCGCCTGATAGGCTCCGAGAGCGCCGCCGCCTTGCAGGACAAGGGCGATGCGCTCGAACGGAGGACGCGGCATTACCCGGTGCGTCTTGCGCATGGGGGCGCGCGATTTGTCGTCAGCGGTCATATTTGAGCAATTCCCGTCAAAGGACCGGTCCGGCGCCAGGAAGGCTCGTCTCTTGATCCTGGCGCACGCTGGATCATTGTGGCAAAACCACGCTGGCCGTCAACCTAGAGCATGATCTTTGATAAGTCGCAGACGATTTTGAAAAAATCGTTCGAGAAACCATAATGTGAAGAAGCTGTGGAGCTTCCCATTGAAGCGATCCTGATTTAGTCCCCCACTTTGACGAATTTGTCACGCTCACCTGCTCTGCCCTCCCGGCCCCTAGTTTTCCTCGCACAGCTCCGCCAACGCGCCCGTGACAATGCAGAGCTTTGCTGTGGAAAGCGCGCATCTTTTGCCTTGCCATTGCGCCGTTTACATCCCGGCCCGATCTGATTATCTTGCAACATGCGAGCGGAAGCTCCATCTTTCCGTTGAATTAAATCTCCATTCGCCAATTTCCCTGAAAAGTGAGTATCGAAAATGCGCGCCGAAGCCGAAGCGCTCGTCCAATCCATCCAGCAATCGATGGGATTGCTGAGGAGGCATCTTTGACGTCGAAGCCTCCGCTCGCCGCCTCGCCGAACTGAACGCCAAGGCTGAAGATCCCAACCTTTGGAACGATGCCGAAGCCGCGCAAAAAATCATGCGCGAGCGTACCGAGCTCGAGGAAGGGCTTGGCTCGCTCAATCGTTTCGAAAGTGAACTTCTGGACGCGATCACGCTGATCGAGCTCGCCGAGGCGGAACAAGACGCGGCGTCCGAGAAGGAAGGCCTCGACCAGTTGAAAGCCCTGAAGGTGGAAGCCGAGCGCCGCCAGATCGAGGCGCTGCTGTCTGGCGAAGCCGATGCCAATGACACTTATATCGAGGTTCACGCCGGCGCCGGCGGCACCGAGAGTTGCGATTGGGCGCGCATGCTGTTTCGCATGTATGCGCGGTGGGCCGAGCGCCACAAATATAAGGTCGAGATTATCGAGGAGACGGCCGGCGACGAAGCGGGCCTCAAATCCGGGACTCTGCTCGTCAAGGGCCATAATGCACATGGATGGGCCAAAGCCGAATCCGGCGTGCATCGCTTAGTCCGCATCTCGCCGTTCGATTCAAACGCAAGGCGCCATACGAGCTTTGCTTCGGTCTGGGTCTATCCGGTGATCGACGATAGGATCGAGATCGACGTCAAGGAATCGGATTGCCGCATCGATACCTATCGTTCGTCAGGAGCCGGCGGCCAGCACATCAATACGACGGATTCGGCGGTGCGCATCACCCATATCCCGTCGGGGATTGTCGTTGCTTGCCAGGGCGAGCGTTCGCAGCACAAGAACCGGGCAACCGCCTGGAACATGCTTCGCGCCCGGCTCTACGAGCAGGAGATTGAGAAGCGGGAGGCCGCCGCCAATGCGACGGAAGCGAGCAAAACCGACATCGGCTGGGGCCATCAGATCCGCTCCTATGTGCTGCAGCCCTACCAGCTCGTGAAGGATTTGCGAACCGGCGTCACATCCGGCTCGCCCAGCGATGTGCTCGATGGCGAACTCGACAGTTTCATGGAAGCGTCGCTTGCCCAAAAACTGTCTAATGGTAGCCCTGTCCTGGTCGAGGATGTAGACTAGCGCCTGATCTTCAGAAATGTTGCGGCGTTTTTGGATGAGATCATTCGGAAACGAAACAGAGAGATAATGAGCGGTTCCTCTTGAAACGATCATGGTCTAGCACGGGATCTCAACGATAATCCCCTTTGCATAATGAGATTGAGTCAAGCCATGCGGGCCCAAAAAGAACGCATTTTCAACCTGCCGCCGGTGGTCCTTGGGATCGTCCTGCTGCTGATCGCGATCGAAGCCATCTCGCAACTCGTCGCGCCAGAGACCTATCTCGAAATTCTTCAGCGCTTCGCCTTCGTGCCGGGGCGTTTCACTTTTGCTTTCGATCCCGCCCGGGTGACCGCCGCTTTCAATGCGATCCCGGAGGACGCCGAGTCCCGCGCGCTGGCGGCCCGCTTTTTCCTAGGGGACGGCAGGCCACTCTGGTGGACGCCGCTGACCTATGCGTTTTTGCACGGCGGCTGGCTTCATGTGGGGATGAACTGCCTCTGGTTCGTGGCCTTCGGCTCGCCCGTCGCACGCCGCTTTGGGGCGTCGCGATTTTTGTTTTTTTGCGCGGCCGCGGCAGTAGCTGGCGCGGCTATGCACTACGCGACCCACATCGCCGATTTGGAGCCCGTCGTGGGGGCCTCGGCGGCGGTTTCAGGCGTCATGGCCGCGGCAGTGCGATTCGTGTTTCAACCAGGCGCACCTCTCGACGAAGCCCTGGGCTTCGGACCGCGCGCAAATGAGGACCAGGCTTACCGGCAGCCCCCGCTGCCTTTGCGGGACATTCTCTCCAATCGCAGCGCGATCAGTTTTCTTGGCTTCTGGTTTCTCGCCAATTTCTTGTTCGGCACGATTCCCACGCCGCTTAGCGGCACCGGCGAGACAGTCGCCTGGGAGGCCCATATTGGCGGCTTTCTCATCGGGCTCTTGGCGTTTCGCTGGTTCGACCCGCCGGCACCTTCCCCTATGCAGGCTGAGACGTGAAGCGATCATGATTTAGCCTAACACTTGTCTCCTTCTCCGTGACTTTTCCTCTCGCCGATGGAAGCTTGCTACGAGTTCGACATGCGGCGTATGACGAAATTGATCGACCGGTTCCACCGCGAGGATTTCGTAGCCGCCGGCACACAGCACCGCAGCATCGCGCGCTAAACTTTCCGCGTTGCAGGAAACCGCGACGACGACCGGCACCTGCGAGGCGGCAAGCGCCTTGGCTTGTTCGGCGGCACCCGCGCGCGGCGGATCGAACACGACCGCTCCGTAGCGTTCCATGTCCTCTGGACGAAGCGGGCGCGAAAAAAGATCGCGCCGCGCGGTTGTGACTTGATGCAAACCTTCGACATGCGCGGCTTTCGCCAAGGCCTGAAGCGCCGCCTCCTCAAGATCGAAGGCATCGACTTTCGCGAAGGCCGCCATTCGTAGCGCGAAGGGTCCGACACCGGAAAAAAGATCGGCGATGTGTCTTGCTCCCGCGACATGCGCGCAAACGCGGGCCGCGAGCATTTCCTCGCCGGCCTCGGTTGCCTGTAAGAAAACGCCCGGCGGCGGCGCCACCATGGCCCTGCCCATAGCCACCACCGGCGTGCGGCGTGAGATTACGATCGTGCCGTGGTTCGAGAGACGGGCGAGATCATATTCTCCGGCAATCCGGACAAGACGTTGAGTCGCAGCCTCGCTGAGAGTCCCATGACCCTTGAGATCGATGTCGAGACCGGACGCCGTCGCCGTGACGAGAATGTCGAGCGGCTTGCCCTGACCGGCCAGCGCTTGTGCAAGAGCGCGGGCTGAGGCCAAGGCCCTGTCCATCGAAGAGGCGAGCACTGGGCAGGAGTCGATTTCGACGATGTCATGCGTGCGTGCTTGGGTGAAGCCAACCTTTGCCCGGCCTTGCTGCGGGGTGCGCGCATGAAAAGTGGCCCGCCGGCGCCCCGCGCCATGTGCATCGATGAGATCCGAAACCGCGACTGTGAGCCCCGCCCGCTGCAACGCCTTAGCGACAAGATCGCGCTTCCATCGTGCGTAAGAGTCAGCTGCAAGCGTTTGCACCGCGCAGCCGCCGCAGCGCGAGAAATATCGGCAAATAGGGGCGATCCGATTCTCGCTCGGAGTCAACACCTCGACCAATGTGCCGCGCGCGCCGTCGACCTCAGCGATGATCGTCTCACCGGCCAAGGCATAGGGGATGAAGATCAAGCCATCAGGCCCCTGTGCGATCCCTTCGCCGCGCCAACCAAGCCGGTCAATGGTGAGACGCGTGTTGAAGCTGATCATCCTCGCCGCGCGCCGAGGAGAAACTCCCGGTTGCCGTCGCCGCCTTCAATCGGAGACGGCATGAGCCCAAGAATTTGCCAGCCGAGGCTTTGGACCAGAGTTTCGATTTTTTCGCAAACTTCAAGTCTTATCGTGCGGTCCTTGACGATGCCTTTGACGGCGCGGCCGGGACCTGCTTCGAATTGCGGCTTGATCAGCGCAACGAGCGCCGCCTCCGGCGCCGCGAGCGGCAGCACGGCGGGGAGGATCAGTGCGAGCGAGATAAAACTGACATCGCAGGTGACGAAGGAAGGGTCTCGCGCGAGCAAGGTTTTGGTCAAGCCGCGCGCGTCCATCTTCTCAAACGATATGACACGCGGATCGCGGGCGATCGTCTCGTGCAATTGGCCTTGTCCAGAATCCACGCAAATGACTTCGGCAGCACCGCGCGCGAGAAGAACATGGGTGAAGCCGCCGGTCGAGGCGCCGACGTCGAGACAAACCTGCCCCGCAGGATTGAAGCCGAAGGCATCGAGGGCAGCGGCCAGCTTGACGCCGCCGCGCGACACCCAAGGATAGGCAGGCGCGGATTCGATCTTTGCGTTAGGGCCAATTGGCGCCGAGGCTTTGCGGAGGATTTCCCCATCAACACGCACGAGTCCGGCAGCGATCGCTTCTTGCGCCTTGGCGCGGCTCGGAAAGAGCTCGAGTCCAACCAGTGCGACATCGGCGCGCGGCAGCGGAACAGGTTTTTCTTTCACGGTCTGCGCTCGCCCACTTCAAGTTTGTCCTCACATGCGCCCTTAGCTTTCGGCTTGGCCCGCCGCAGGCCCCGGTTTGGCGCCGCTCGTATCCTGAGCTTGCTGAGCTTGCTGGGCTTGCTGAGCCATCGGCGGCATAACGCGCCTTTCGTCACCCGATCGCTTGGCTGCCGCCCATGTCTTGCGGTCAAGCTGAAACCTGTCGCAAGGATGGAGGCCGCCACGCGCCGCCAAAAAGTCGAGACCCGTATCCACAAAGGAAAAGCCGGATTTTTCGAGAACACGGCGCGAGGCGATGTTGTGGGCGCGCGAATTGGCCAGGATCCGGTTCGCCCGCGTGAGGCTGAACACCGTGTTGGCGAGCGCCTTGACGGATTCGGTGGCAAGCCCCCTGCCCCAAAAAGGCGGTGTGAGAACATAGCCGAATTCGATGTCGTGCGACGTTGCTGGAATAGCGCTAATGAGCCCAACCGCATGACGAGCGCCGCCTTTTGGGGTGATCGCCAGGATGAGCGCCGATCCATTGGCGTTTTCGGCCCGCGCCTTCATAATGAATCGCTCCGCTTCGCCGGGCGGATAGGGATGCGGGATCAAAGCGGTCATCCGCGCGACTTCCGCCAAGCTCGCAAAACTCGTGACCGGTGCGATGTCGGATGCACGCGGCCAACGCAGCCAAAGCCGCTGCGTCTCGATGCGGAAGATATCGTCCGAGGTCAAATCCGGGAACATTATGGCTCCGGCGGGCAGCCTCTCGCGAGGTCTTAAACCCGATAAAGGGCGGCGGCCTCCACGTCCCTTTCGTCACCCTTTCGGGTTGTCCGGACTTTTCCCCCTAAATTTCAGGAGCGGTTCTCGCGTTCGAAAAACCAAGTCCACCAGGTCCGTGGGATCAGGTGGAGGTTTTCGGCCTCCACCCCTATTCTGCTGCCTCTGCTTGCGGCAAGGGCTGGACGAAAATATAGGCGCGTCCATCGGCTTTGGTCTTGAACGCTACTTTTCCCTCAACCAAAGCATATAATGTGTGGTCCGTTCCTATCCCGACATTGGAGCCGGGATGCCATTTGGTGCCGCGCTGGCGCACGATAATATTGCCGCTCAACACGGCTTCGCCGCCAAATTTCTTGACGCCGAGTCGCCGGCCTTTGGAATCGCGGCCGTTGCGAGATGAACCGCCTGCTTTTTTATGTGCCATCGGTCTGGCTCCCAATCTCTGCGCGGTTCCGCGCTTCCGCACATCACATCAATTTTGGCTGGCTCCCCGGCGGGAACGCGTGCTTTTATTCAGGGTTCGCGGTTTCGCCGGAAAGCGCGTCAGCACCCGCATGAAGTCCGGTGATCCGCACGCGCGTCAAATCCTGGCGATGTCCCCGCTTACGCTTGGAGTTCTGCCGCCGGCGCTTCTTAAAAGCAATCGCCTTCGGACCGCGGGTCTGTTCGACAATCTGACCTGCAACGCTGGCCCCTTCGATAAAAGGGGTTCCCAAAGCTGGCTCGCCGTCTCCCGACAGCATGAGCACATGATCGAATGCCACGCTATCCCCAGGCTCGCCTGCAAGCGTCATAACGGTGATCGTGTCCCCGGCGGAGACGCTATATTGCTTGCCACCGGTTTTGATAACTGCGAACAACTCACTACCCTCGTGGTCCATACGGCCTCACGGGCGAAACATCTTCCGTCCAGAGCCTGCTATTGCGCTGCCGCCGGCTGGGGGAGGCCCACCGCCGGTCACCTTAGTACGAAGCTTCAGAATTACCAAGATCCAGATTGGAGGTTCGCCAGCCTCGAGAGCCGCCTTAACGGCGGCATATCCGAAGGTGAAACACCCCCCGGAGTATCAAAGGCTTCGTCCATCCATCCTGAATTTCGCTGTCATCCTTTTTGCACTGCAAAGCGGATTCATAGGATGACCCGCAACATGCCTTCACCGCAAATTAGGTGCTAAAGTCCTAACAAAAACCGCCTACCAAGCAGCAAATGCCATTATAGCGACGTCGGCCAGGTGTCTACAAAGCTTGGCGCCGGTTGTCAACCATCACACGCCACGTGCCAAGCTGCTGCATCGCTTGCGATTTTCTGCTAATTCCACCTCTTCACAAGGCTCGTTTTTTGAACGTCGGATTTTGAAAAATACCCGGTTTCCAAGTAAAACACCCCGCGCGGGCTTTGCCTCACCGCATGCCCGGTGCAACCTCCTTGCGCTACGCCGCATTTGAGCCATTTTCAAAAGGTTTGTTTGAAAGCTAGTCTTGCTGAAGCGGTTACGGATTTCCTTCCGGCGCCAGACCGCCTGAACCGAACCAAGAGCGCTTCCAGATCACGTGGGATTCCGTGACCGGGAGAAACCGCACAAATCCAAAGAGGGGGAGCATGTTGGAGTCGAAAAAGTCGAACAACTTTTTCGGAACACGCTCCACGGCTTCAGAGGCCAATGTTGGGCATTCCCGCTCGGCAATTTGCCAGTCCTTCCCAAGGAACGGTGCCAGGAGGCCCATTCCGATATCCTTGTCGCTCGGGATCAAGCTCGTGAAATTTGGTGTGGCCGTGCGAAGGATCGAAGCAACGCGATGACGATGAGCCTGCCGCTGCGCCCTCAGACTCAGGGCATTCGCGTTAAGCCCTGCCGGTTCGGTGCCAGCATCGAATTTGGCATGGATCCAGCCATAGAAGCCCATGGCACCCGCCATGTTTCCTTGGATCGCAGGAAAGTCTCGCTGCGCTGGTTTACCGGTACGCTCCTGACTGGCCTGTCCGGAGGCGTCCTCATCGGCGCGGCGATCTACGCCGCGCTCGGGCATCAAACTTATTTCGCCGAGGCGCCGGCCCCCGCACTCACGCAACGCAAGGAGATCAACCTCGACTTCGGCGTCAACCCGCACAAGGCTGACCGTCTCGTCAAGGCCATCGACATCGTCGCGGAAAAACAGAGCTTCCAGGCGCCAGCGACAATCCAGGCCGGCGACAAGGAGGTCTTGAAGGTCCACACCTTCACCCATGTTCAGACAACCTTGACGTTGGCGAGCTTCGGACTTTCCGATGATATTCCGCCATTTAATCCTTTGAAGGTCCTTGCCGGCGCGCGCAATGCCTTGGATGCCGTGCCGGAGCCGGTTCAAGACGATGCCGAAATCTCATGGTCCACCCGCGATCTGACCGGTCTGAAGTTTTCACCCGTGGCCGCGCTATCGATGGAAGAGGTTCAGGCCCAGGTCGCCGAGCAGGTCAAGAACACGATGGAGGCGGGCGCCAAACCGCTGCCCTTGCCGCCGCAACTTCTTCTGATGCGGACGTCCCGCGCCTATCTTCCGACCGTTCTCGCCTATGCCAATCCCGCCGAGCCGATCACGACGGCGCCTTTTTCCACGATCGAAGTCCGCATGGTCCCCGAAAACGTGACCAATGTCGGCCGTTCGCTGCAAGTGCCGCAGGCAACCCAAATGGAAGAGCGTCTCGTCGTGGTCCGTCACGGCGACACGCTCGAGAGCGTGCTGCGCGCTGCCGGGGTCACAAGGGAGCAGATTACCGGGATCCTTGCCGCCTTTGGAGTCCCGCTTGGCCGTGCCGCGGTGGCGGAGGGGGCACGCCTCAAGCTTCTCTTCGCCGATCTCGATGGTTCCGGCGCCAATGAGACCCTGGCGCGTCTTTCGGTTTATTCCGGCGAAACCCTGGAAACCAACGTCGCGGTCAATGACCGCGGCAATTATGTCCAGGTAAATCAGCCGCATCGCACGGCCAAGCAGCCGAGCCCGAGCGATAGCGACGATGCCGACGATGAGGATGGCTTGCGGCTTTACGATTCGCTTTACGAGACCGCTCTGAAACAAGAAATACCGCATCCTGTCATCGACGAGCTCGTCCGGATTTTCGCCAATGACGTCGATTTCGGAAGAACCGTGAGCGGCGGCGATTCCTTTGAGGCGTTCTACGACGAGAGCGAGGAAGGTGAAGGGCACAATCAGCTTCTTTACGCCGCGATCACGGCCCGCAACGAGACGTTCCGCTACTACCGTTTTCAGACGCCGGATGACGGTCTCGTCGATTATTACGATCAAGACGGCCGCTCGACCCGCAAATTCCTGGTTCGCATGCCGATTGTTGGGGGCAGATTTACCTCTGGCTTCGGGTTAAGGTTTCACCCGATCCTTGGCTATTCGCGTCCGCATACCGGAGTCGATTGGGCCGCCCCGATCGGCACGCCGATCTTCGCGGCCGGCAGCGGCACCATCATCCAGGCGGGGTGGGACGCGGGCTACGGCCGCCGTATCGAGATCCAGCACGCCAATGGCTATATCACGACGTATAATCACATGTCCGGGTTTGCCCGTGGCGCGACCGAAGGCGCCCATGTGCGGCAGGGCCAAGTCATTGGTTATCTCGGCCAGACAGGGCTCGCGACCGGGCCGCATCTCCATTACGAGATCCTGGTGAACGGGCATTTCGTCGATCCGATGCGGATCAAACTTGCCCGCACCCGCGAATTTGACGGCCCCATGCTCACCAAATTCAAACACGAGCGCGAGCGCATCGAAGGCCTGGTCCAGAAGGCCCCCAACGCGAACCGGGTCGCCGATCGTCAGCACGATCACTGACCCGTTGCCCTAGACCATGACCGCTCCTTGCGGAAGCGCGCGGTCCCAAACTCTGTTTGTCTTGCGGCATGATCTTGGCCAAAAAGTCCGCAACTTTTTGGGATCATGCGCTGTGCTGGCAAAAGCAGTGATCCCGGCCTATCCGGCCGGGAAAGGCCACGGCTCTACCGCAAATCGGATAGGATCACCGAATTGTCGGAACCGATAATCTTCGTCCGCACGAGCACATCGCCGTCATACCAGAGGTCGCGCGCGAATTCACCTTTCAGGGTATCGGCGATCTTGTAGTGATGGGTGTGGTGGGGCGTGCCATGTATCGTCAAAACCTCTTCACCGAGATCGGTCACCTTAATCGCCATGCGCTTGCCGGTCGCCGGATCGAAACCGTCGTTTTGATGGATCACGTCCTTGCTCCACAAACTCACTGGCGCGGCGGTCTTGGGCAGATCGCTGTGCTTGCCATCGGCATCCATGCTCAGCTTGTCCGGCGACGCTGTGACGTCAAGGGCATGTTTCGTGCCATTGTCGTTGGTGTGCGATTTAAAGGCGACGAGTTGACCGTTCTTCCAGGTTTCGTTGCAGGAATGTTCGTAATGATAGACTTCGATGTACATGACCTTCACGGAAACATCTGTCTTGACCTTTACCGTGATGATATCATTCTGGCGTTCGATATCGATCGTATCCGTGCCGATTTTGTCGTCGCCCCGGACTATATCGAACACCTTATGAGTCTTGGTCTCGGCGGCGGGATTATCGGCGCCCGCCGGCACGACCGGCAAAGTGAGGAGAGCAAGAGAAAGGGCAATTGTTCGCATAATGACCACCGTTTTCTGTGGATTGCGCAGGACACTAAACTCGTAAAGTGCCGGTAATTGAGACAAAAAGCCTCTGCCGCATGGCGCGCAAAACAGCCAAGTATGCGGCAGGATAATGCTATTCGACGCCCCAATTTTCTCTTTTTTAAGGCTAAATTCAACTGTGAAGCCATAGGTGTTGACAGGATTTCTGGTACTGGCTCACATTTGGAAACAACCCCGCCATCGCCGATTCCCATTGCTTTGTCCAGGTGAAACCCGATTACGGCGCATGGGCGACGATCAGATCGGGCGAAAGCCTGTCGCGCACAAACGCTGCGGAAAGCCCTTCTTCACGTAGCGCCCGGATCGACTTGGCCCTCGAACTTTTCGACAATTTCCGGCCAGAAGCATCGCGCAAAAGGGCGTGATGGCGATACGATGGCGCGGGAAGATCGAGCAGAGTCTGCAAAAGACGATGCAGGCCCGTCGCCATGAAAAGATCTTCGCCCCGCACGACATCGGTCACGCCCTGCAGCGCATCATCGACAACCGCCGCGATGTGATAGCTTGCCGGTATATCCTTGCGCGAAAGCATCGCATCTCCCCAAAGAGAGGGATCGGCGGCCACGTCACGGACCTGCGAATCGGGACCGGTTTCCCGCCAATCGAGGTGGCGGCCAGTTTTTGCAAGGGCAGCTTCCATGTCGATCCGCAAAGACGCGTGCTCGCCCGCCGAAATTCGCCGTTGTTGTTCTTTATGCGAAAGATGCTTACAGAGGCCTGGATAAAGTGGAGAGCCATCAGGGTCCCGTGGCCAATCGGTTTGCCCCGCGACGGCGTCCATGATGTCGCGGCGCGAGCAAAAGCAAGGATAGGTTAGGCCCTGCGCGGAAAGCTTGATGAGGGCGCTCGCATATTCTTGAAAATGCTCGGATTGGCGGCGCGCCGGTGTTTCCCAAGCGAGCCCGAGCCAATCAAGATCCTCGTAAATCGCCTGTTCGAATTCGAGCCGGCAACGCTCGATGTCGATATCCTCAATTCTTAGCAAAAAGCGGCCTCCCGCCGCATGAGCCAAGGCGAAATTCAGCGTAGCGGAATAGGCATGGCCAAGGTGAAGATAGCCATTCGAGGACGGGGCAAAACGGAAAACACGGTTGGTAAAGGACCGGGTCATATCTTAAAGCTCCAGGCCGGACTGATCAAACCCGGCCGCGCAAGCCCAGGCAAGGGCCGCCGTCTCTCATCGCTGTTAACAGAAATGCCCGGGGGGATTCCATACCCATGCAAACGAAATTCACCGGATGGTTATCGCGGCGCCGCGCAATTGCATTGGACACCAGGCACAGAGAGCTGGCGTTCGGCCACCTCATTATGAGTCTCTGCATCCCTGCCAAACCCTCCTGTCTTGCAAGGTGTTGACCATTGCGCGCAAACGGGATTCCTCAACAATTCTCCAAACGCTAGCGGACACCAGACTATGGCGGCAACGCTCGACGGACCGCGTCTCGCGGCCAAATCGCAGAAAACGGATCAACTCATCGTATTTTTGCACGGCTATGGCGCCAACGGCAACGATCTCATTGCGATCGGCCAGCAATGGCGAAGCCTGCTGCCCGGCGCAGCTTTTGTTGCGCCGAACGCGCCGGAGCCCTGCGGCCAAATCCCGGGCGGGCGCCAATGGTTCCGTCTCACGATGCGCGACCCGGGCGAACGCTGGGCCGGCGTCAACAAGGCGCGCCCGGCTCTCGACGCTTTTCTGGATGCCGAACTCGACCGCCACGGCCTCGACGATAGCAAACTAGCGTTGGTCGGCTTCAGCCAAGGAACGATGCTCGCACTTCACGCCGGATTGCGGCGCCCGCGCGTGCCAGCGGGCATCCTCGGTTTTTCCGGCGAGCTTGTCGCACCAGAGCGACATGATCAAACTGTCACGCCTAAGACGGCCGCCAAATTCCCGCCCGTTTTCCTGATTCATGGCAGCGAGGACGAGGTTATCCCGGCCGAAGCGCTTTTCCTTTCAAGCGCGGAATTGGCGCAGGCAGGGATTCCCTGTCAATGGCATCTTTCGGTCGGTCTCGGACATGGGATCGACAGCGAAGGCCTCATTCATGGCGGCTTGTTCTTGGCCAAATGCTTCGGTCTAAAGCAGAACCGCACAGCGGGATGAGGAAAAATGGGAACCTGATTTCCGCGCGCATCCCGCTCGAAACTTTTGGACTCGATTGCGGCGGCGCCGGGAAAGCCGAAAGCCGGGGCGAGACGCCGGCTGGTTCCGGCACCAGGACGGGCTGCCGGCTCGGCGCCGCATAGGCCAAGGGATTACGCACGGTGATGGGCCGGTACAAGAGCTTGGTTGCCTCGACGGCCAAAACCCCGCCGCCTGGCAGCGAAAGCCCGACCGCGACCTCTTCGACAAAAGCCGCGGCGCGTAGCCAGGTCCGGCGCCGGAATGGCGGAATGTAGAGCGCTTCCGACCAATGCGTCGGAGAAAACAAACATTCCCGCAGCAGTTCGGCCAGTTGGCCGCGCGAATAGGGCCGCCCATGCCCGAAAGGGGTCCGGTCGAGCCGGGCCCAAAGGCCGGAACGGCAGGGCACCACCACGACGACCCGCCCGCCCGGCGTCAAAATACGCCAGATTTCGGCGAGGAGATCGCGCGGATGCTCGGTGATTTCGAGCGCATGGATGACGAGCGCCCGGTCGATACAGGAATTTGGCAAAGGCATCGTGGTTGTTTCGACAAGCGCCGAAGACGACAAACCCGAGGCGGGCCAGTTCACCACGCCTTGTTCGGCCGGCATGAAAGCAAGCACCCGCACCGCTTCCTCGCGGAAAACTTCGAGATAGGGCGTCGCATAGCCGACCCCAAGGATCGAATAGCCGGAACAATTCGCAAAACGCGCCCGCACGATCTTGTGCACGACACGCCGCGCGACATCGCCCAAGGACGAGCTATAGAAGGAGCGAAGATCGATAACGTCGATTGCCATGGGTTTTCCGCGATACCGCGCCCGGTAGATATTGTGCGAGCCACCGGATGATCCGCCTCTCGCGCTTAAAAATATAGCCTTGGTTCATGCTCAAGCGAAAGTGGGATGCGCAAAAGCGGAAACCGGTTTTCCGCCCGCATACCGCTCTAACTATTGGGAATCAATCAATGTCATGATTTTGGACAGCAAATGTGGACCAGCAATTGCTCCTCAACCGGAAGCCGCCCGCTGGCGCCTGGAGAGCCTGAACCCGGTCTCATAGCCGTGACTCTCGTCGTCATCGCCGGACCGATGGGTTATTTTCTTCGTGACTTAGGAGTAAGGCATGGCGGCGGGAAAGAGCATGGGCCATCCCCTCGCCCGGTGCCTTTGCCCGCGATCAATTTTTGAGGATTGGTGAAGCCATGGCCGCGCATATCCATCAATTTCTGTGCCTCAAGGATAATTTTGGCGTCCTCATCCATGATCCCTCGACCCGTGCGACGGCAGCGGTCGACGCGCCCGAGGCTGCCCCGATCCTGGCCGCGCTCGCGGCAAGGAAATGGGAGCTGACGGATATCTTGATCACTCATCACCATTACGATCACGTCCAGGGCATTGCTGGACTCAAGACGAAATTTCCTCGCGCGCGCGTCATCGGCCCGGCCAAAGAGGCCGCCAAGATCGGCCATCTCGATCTCGCGGTTGGCGAAGACGACCGCGTCAAGACCGGCTCGCTCGAAGCAAAGGTGATCGAGGTTCCGGGTCACACGTCTGGCCATGCCGCCTATTGGTTCGCGGGCGAAGACATTCTCTTTGCCGGGGATACGCTTTTTGCGATGGGCTGCGGCCGCGGCTTTGAGGAGCCTCCCGCCGTGCTTTATCACTCGCTTATGAAACTTGCCGCGCTGCCGGGAGAAACCCAAGTCTATTGCGGACATGAATACACTTTGGCGAATGCCCGATTTGCTCTGACCGTCGATCCTTCCAACACGATTCTGAAGGCGCGCGCCGCGGAGGTCGCCATACAGCGCGAGGCCGGCGAATTAACGCTCCCAACCACCATCGCGATCGAACTTGCGACGAATCCGTTTCTTCGTGCCGACGACCCCGATGTCCAGGCGGGTCTTGGCATGACCGGCGCCGATCCTGCCCTGGTGTTCACCGACTTGCGCGAACGCAAGAACCGGTTTTAATTTGTGCAGAGTCATTATTCTAAATCCGCGCTGTTCAAGTGCAGCGGGCGTGGCGGCAAGGGCCAAACGCGAGGAAGATCGATTCCGTGATTGGCCAGAACGCCGCCGCCATCATACGCCTGCTCGATCTGCGGCCGCATCCCGAAGGCGGTTTTTTCCGCGAAACCTTTCGCGATCCGGCGCAAGATGCGCGGGGGCGGGCCGTCTCGACATTGATCTATTTTCTTCTCGAAGCCGGTCAGCGCTCACACTGGCACCGGGTGGACGCCGCCGAGGTTTGGCACTTCTATGCCGGGGCGCCTCTGGAGATCAAAATTTCACGCCCCGGCCATGCGGCAAGCGTGCACCGGCTTGGCCCCGATCTTACCGCGGGAGAGCGCCCGCAGCTTGTCATTCCGGCGCATGATTGGCAGAGTGCGGTTAGTCTTGGAGCTTGGACGCTCGCCGGCTGCGGTGTCGCCCCTGGCTTCGAATTCTCCGGCTTCGAACTCGCGCCGCCAAATTGGCAGCCGACTTCGCACGAGGAGTCACGCGGCGGACCATAATTTGAGTTCGCGCCAAGCCTATTTTGCTATCACTCCTTGGACACAAAGGATTCGATCTGCTTTTGCAGCTGATCGAGTTGGCGCTTCATTTCGTCGAGGTCGTTTTTGGCATTTTGCAAGCCCGGCTCCTCAGCAGACTCGGCTGCGGGCTTATCGGCGGCCTTTCCGGATGGCGTCTGGAGCGGATTCCCGAACGGACTGAACATTGCGAGGGCCTGCTCGAACAAAACCATGTTCTTACGGGCGAGTTCCTCGATCGAGCCGAAGACCGGGGTGGCCAGAGAAGACCCATAATTTTTGGCAAATTTCTCGCGGAACGTGGCTTGCTCATTCACCAATTTGCCGATGGTGAATTCGAGATAGCTCGGCACCAGCATCTGCATGCTGTCGCCATAAAAGCGGATAAGCTGGCGCAAGAAGGTAATCGGCAAAAGACTCTGCCCGTTCTTCCCTTCTTGCTCGAAAATAATTTGGGTCAGCACCGAGCGGGTGATGTCCTCGCCGCTCTTGGCGTCGTAGACAAGAAAATCGTCGCCCTTCTTGACGATGGCGGCGAGATCTTCGAGCGTGATATAGGCGCTCGTGTCCGTGTTGTAGAGCCGCCGGTTCGCGTATTTTTTGATTATGATGGGGTTGTTTTCTTTCGCCATGGCCTCGTGCTGCCTCAAGGAAGTCACGTTTTAATCTAAGCAGGTTTATCTTGATAGCGCCTCGGGGGCGCGGGAGCAAACAGGGTTTAGCCCTGGCGCGGGTCTTCTGGACATGGATATCGTATGATCGCGGAACATGTATATAAGTATATATCCTACATAAGCATAGAGGCATGACCTTTCCCAGTCCCCGCTGAGGTGTCACTTGCGAATTCGCTTGCGAAAAATTACGTCGGTTGTGATACGAGAGTTGTAACCGTGGCTCGCAAGCAGCGCTTGTCAGTGTTGCAGAGCGGAAAAGCCTTAAGATGCGCGGCCAATATCCAGGCGGCCAAAATCCAGGAGGGCACCCCAATGCCGGATGAGATTGTAATCGTGAGCGCGGCGCGGACAGCCGTGGGGTCTTTCAATGGCGCCTTCGCAACGACACCGGCGCATGAGCTCGGCGCCGCCGTGATCAAGGCAGCGCTCAGCCGCGCCAAGGCCGAGGCGGGGGATGTCGACGAAGTGATCCTGGGCCAGGTCTTGACCGCGAACCAGGGCCAGAACCCGGCCCGTC
>CAYTRB010000025.1:0-27762 GCA_964440215.1 uncultured Methylocapsa sp. | reverse complement strand
TCTGAGCGGGAAAGAACTGGCGGCGGTCGCGCAATCCTCGGGAGCCGAATATCTTGACGGACTGCATCTCAAATATGAAAAATACGATAATTTGACGGAAGCTCTTACCGCCTTGGCCAATGGCCGGTCGAACGCCGTTGTGAACAGCGTTGGCGCGCTGCAATATTTGGTCGGTGCGCGCTTCGCGCAAGTGATCCGAGTGCCGAAAGTCCTTCTTGCACCAGCCTTCATGGCGATCGCGCTGCCGGATCATAGTCCGCTCAAAAAGCCGATCGATCGCGCTTTGATCAAAATCACCCCTAGCCCCGATTGGAAATCGGTCGACGAGCTTTATTTTGGACGATAGGCACATATTGATTTGGGCCGTTTCCGGGCTGTCCGGCAAGTTTGTTTCGCATCTGCCGTTCGCGGAATGTAGCTTGCACTGGAATCCTCCGATTTCTCATCCGAGTTCACGCCGCTAGAGATCGAACGAGGGTGCGTACATCCGCCGTGGTTTTCGGGAGGCCGAGGAGGCTGGCCACCGCGCGGGGAAGTTCGTCGTCGCACAGGCTGCCGTTTTGCTGGCGCGCAATCGCGATCGCGGCTCTGATTTCAGTGGTAGGGATCATATCAAGCTTGCGCAGGCTCGCAGGCGCAGCCGATCTGTCGCGCACTATAGGCGCGTTTCTCTGTTCCGGCGTGAACCAGAAGTCGGCCTCGTGGCAGAGATCCGGCGCTTCATCCGCCAACTGATCCAATGTACGCCTTATGGCTGTTGCGATGCGGGGGTTCACGCGCTGCTTGCCAGAAAAAGCGCCGATCCGGCGGACAATCTCATCGCGATGAATGGGTCCTTCCTGCGCGATCACGGAACAGATCACGGCGCCGAGCTTTTCCGTCTCGTTATCTTCACCTGGAATAAGCAAAACCTCGCATAGGGCGCGTTCGTAACGCATCTGGCGCAACGCCGCCGTATTGGCCTGCCCTTGTTCGCCTCGTGTGTTCGCGAGGCTGAGCGGGAGCGGCACCGGCAGCAAGTCTGAAGCGCCGTCCGCACGCGCCGCGTCGAGAACCTGCTTCAGTTTTTCCATTTGCTCGCCGCGCCGGTAGAACCAATCCGTGCTCCAGATCCGGTGGAACCGCCAGCCGAGATTTTCGAGAACCTGCTGGCGCAGCCGGTCGCGTTCCCTCGCCCAAAGGGCCGAGTGGTAGGTTGCTCCATCGCATTCAATGGCGAGCATATAGCGGCCGGGATGTGCCGGATCGTGGACGGCAAGGTCGATTTTGAATCCCGCGGAGCCAACTTGCGGCTCGACCCCATAGCCGAGACTCTCGACGGCTTCGGCGACGGCGGCCTCGAAGGGAGAGTCGAAATCCGCACCGGTCTTCATACTTTCCTGAAGGATGCCGGTTTCCGCGTATTGGAGGAAGCGCTTGAGCACGCGCGGACCAACGCCCGTTGCCCGTTCGAGATTGATGTCGCCTGCGCCGAAAGAGACGAAGACCTCGCAACGGACGCGCGCCCGCGTGAAGAGAACATTCAAACGCCGCTCGCCGCCCTCCGCTGAGACCGGGCCGAACGCCATGCTATCGAGCGGCTGGCCAGCCTCGCGCGGCCCATAACCGATGGAGATCAAGATCACGTCGCGTTCGTCGCCCTGCGCATTTTCGAGGTTCTTGACAAATACGTCTTCGCGGCCGCCCGCGGAAAGGCAGGCGTCGAGCATGGGATCTTCGCGCCGCCGCGTTTCCAGAATATCGGCGATGAGATCGCGCTGCGCGGTCGAGAAGGTAATGATGCCGAGCGAGTGGCCCGTGGCGCTTCTTGCGTGGGAAGCGACAGTATCGGCGATGGCTTGCGCCTCGATTTCATTGGTGCGCTTGCCACCCCGGTCATAGGCGCCGGCAACGCGGCGGAGGACGAGGCCCTTGGCTACGCGTTCCGTGATAGGGGCGGGGGGCATCACCAAACGATGGTAAAATTCCGCGTTGGAGACCTCGATCAGGGAGGGATGCCGCGAGCGGTAGTGCCAACGCAGCATTTGGCTTTCGAGACCGCGTGCCTCGCACAAGGACAAAATGCTTTCGAGATCGGTGATCGGAGCCGCACTTTCCGAATACCGGACTGCCACGTCTTTGCCGTCTCCTGGATCAATGTCGTCGGCGATCATGCGATCGAAAAAATTCGTTGGCGGCAGTTGCTTTTTGTCGCCCACGACAACGATCCGCCGGCAGCGCGCGATGAGACCCAAGGCATCTTCCGGGCGCACTTGACTGGCTTCGTCGATGACGAGGAGATCGAAATCAACCGAACCCGGCGGCAGATATTGCGCGACCGTGACCGGGCTCATGAGAAAGACCGGCTTGATCTTTTGAATGGTGTCGCCCGCCGTCTTCATCAGCTTGCGCAGCGGCATGTGGCCGCGCTTGCGGGCGATCTCGGCGCGTATAACGCCCATGCCGCCTTGGGCACCGCGGGGGATCGCCGCCCGATGCCGCGCGCGAACGCCAAGCGTTGTGGCTGCGCGCGATCTCTCCTCGAGGCCGATGAATCGCGCGACAAGCGCGTTCTGCTGGTCACCGTCGAAGCTTGCAAGCTCTGGATCCTCGGCGATTGCTTTTTTCCAGCAGGCTTCGGCAAACGCGGTCTCGATTTCCAGGAGAGCGTTCTTGGGGTCGAGTCCGCCCGAGGCTAGCGCGCAGGCGATCCGGGCGGGTCCGGTGCCGCGCACCTCCCGGTCGGCCTTGGCGAGCCGTGCCCATTCCTCGAAACGGTCCGGGTTTCCGGCCCATTTGGCGGCCCGCTCGCTCAACCGGTGGAGGTCGATCATTGCGAAAGAATTGGTTTGAAAAATTGCCGCGATATCGAGGTCGAGAAATTTTATTGTCTCGGTGAGGAGATTGACCACCTCGTCAAGGCTGGCTGCGAGGTGATCGCCGTGCATCGCGGCGGTGCCGTCGCGGGCAATCCCGAGGACGCGCTCAGGGTTGAGATGCGGATCGAAGGCGGCAAGCTCCTCGACTGTCGTTGCAACCTCGTGGATCAATCGGAACACCGTCTTTTTTCCCTGCCAGGCATCGCCGAGCAAGCTCGCCAGGAACCCCGCCTCGGCGGCAAGTTTGGCCCGCAACGCTTGGCTCGCGAGGAGGGCGTCAACCAAGGCAAGGCGGTCGGCCGGCCGCTTCGGCAATGGCACCGACAAGAGGCTTGCGAGCGACCGCCCAGCTTCCCGGTAGGCTTTGCCCGCCCGGGCGAGCTGGAACGCCACGCCTTTGGCAAGCGGCGCGCGAAGCTTTGCGACCGGCGCGGTCCAAGCTGCCGGATGGAAAGTATGAAGATAGGGCGCTTGCTGTTGCTGCCATTTGGCGCCGAGAGCCGCCGCTTCGGCGATCCGGCGCGGCGAAGGAGACATGGCGATCGCGGCGGCGAGGTTTTCGCTGCCACGCGGTAAATTCGTCACCGTCTTGAAGATCGCGATGAGTGTCCTGACCCCCGCCAGGGATGGATCGGGGGAGAGGCCGAAATAATTTGCGATCATGGTGGCGTAACCGGCGAGGGACGCCGCTTTGTCGGCAAGCGCTTGGAGCCGCGGAATTTGGCGCTGAAAATCGGCCGGTTGCAGAGTGATCCGCCGCACGCCGAAATAAAGATGGCTATTGAGCGGTCCAAGGCTTTCCGCGAGGCTGGCGAGCCGCTCCACCCGGCGCGCATTTTCGGCGAAATCCTTGCCTGTCCAGTGCGCCGCTTCCTCGACCAGCCGCGCATCCGGGGTAAAGCCACGCGCCGCCGCCGCGATTTGGATCGAAAGCGCCTGATAAGGCGTCATTGCGGTATCGCCGATCTCGGTGTGCAGGCATTTCGAGACCTGGTTCAAGCGGTCACGCACCATGGTCATTTGCACGGCCGTCGCGTCCGTTTCGGGGAAGCAGGCGGCGGCTTGCAGGGTTTGATCAAGCCGTTCGGCAACGACGCGCTTGCTTGCCGCCTGGCTATGGAGTTCGAGACAGATGTCGTCGAGTCCCGCCGCCTGCAGCCGCTCGTGGACGACGGTAAGGGCGGCCATTTTCTCGGCCACGAACAGAACCGATCGTCCATCATGCACGGCCGCCGCGATGATATTGGTAATGGTCTGTGATTTGCCGGTGCCGGGCGGCCCTTGGACGACAAGGTTGCGTCCCGCCCGCACGCTTTCGATGACACGCGTTTGTGAAGAGTCCGCATCGACAACATGAATGAGATCGATGGGATTTAAGATTTCGTCGAGCCTTGCGGCCTCGGGCAGGATCGGCGGCTCTGCGGTGAAGCCTTCACATAAAAGGCCGCGCAAGAGCGGATGCGAGACCAGTGTGTTCTCCGGCCAATTGCCGGGTTCAAGGTCACGCACCATCAGCAGTTTCGAGAAGGAATAGAAACCAAGCTCGATCGCATTGGCGTCGATCGACCACCGCCGCTTGGCGGCGATGGCGGTGACGATGGCATCGAAATAGTCCGACGGCAGCCAGTCATCCGTGTCCGGAATGTCGGGAAGGGCGAGACCGAAATCCCCGCGCAGCCGCTCCTGCAAAGCCTGATTGGTCACGATATCGTCTTCACGGAGCTTCACATCGAAGGTCGAGCGCTTGGCATCGCGAATGAGGGAGACGGGGAGCAGGATCAGCGGCGCTTCGCGCGGCACGTCGGATTTCTCATCCTCGTACCAGCGCAGGAAGCCAAGTGCGAGAAAAAGGATGTTGACGCCGCGCTCTTCCTCGGCGGTCCGGGCGTCGCGATGGATGGCGTGAAGCCGCTTATGCAAAAGCTCGGGCGAGAGCGATGTTTGCAAACCGTTCCGGTAGCTTGTCTTTGGGGTCACCAGACGCGGTGTCTTCAGCCGAGCTGCTTCGCGCTGTATGTCGGCGATTTCTTGCGCGGCTAGAAAGTGGAGCGGTTTGTTTTCCCGGACAAGATTGGCAAAGACCTGATCCGATGCATTGCCCATGATGGGGAGCGCGCGCGACCGTTTGTTGCCGCGGGGGGTGTGAATGAGTCGGTTGCGGGTTCCTGTTTCGATGAGTTTGAACCGGGCCTGGCCGAGCAGTTTCTCCATTTCGGTTTCGGCCCGTTCGTGGGTGGCCTGTCTCCTTGCCGTCCGGATCGCAGTCACGTCACCCATCTATGCCCCCTGTTACACTCAAGCTGCCCTAAAGCAGCCATAAAAATGCCGCAATATGACAATTACCGCGGCGCAACAGTGACGTAAAGAAATACGTCATTATTCATCATGATATGCTAAACTTCTTATTACCGGAATCCTCGTAAAAAGATTAATTGGCGTTTACTGTAGGCGGGTTTGGTGCCGGCTCCATCGTGCCATAAGAGGCGCCGAACGCTTGCCGCGTGGTCAAATCTTTCCTAAATGGAACGGTAGAATCCTTGCCATCAGCATGGAGGTGCTGCTTCGTTGTCGAAGTAGCCAGCAAGCATTCCTTTCCGCATCGCCGTGTTTTTCGTTCCGACCGAAGAGACCGTTGTGTTACCCCAATTGCCGCAAGACCAGCTCGATCTCATCTTGCGCCGTCACGCGGAAATTCTGGCGCGCCTTGCCGGGGCGCCAGAGGCTTCGGCTTATGTGGCCTTGTCGCGGGAGCTCGCCGGCATCGAGACTGTTGTCAGGGCCATCCAGGATTTTCGCGGGCAAGCCGATGAAGCCGCCGGACTCGAGGCCATGCTGGCCAATCCGGCGACCGAGGCCGAGCTGCGCGGCCTCGCCGAGGAAGAGTTAAGGGCGGTCCGTGCAAGACTTGTTACACTCGAGCAGGACCTGAAGGTCGCGCTTCTGCCGAAGGACGCGGCCGATGAAAAAAATGCCATTCTCGAAATTCGTGCTGGAACCGGCGGCGACGAGGCAGCGCTTTTTGCTGGCGATTTGTTCCGGATGTATCAGCGCTATGCCGAGTTGAAAGGCTGGCGCGTCGAGATTTTGTCGGCGAGCGAGGGAACATCGGGGGGCTATAAGGAAATCATCACTGAAATCGCGGGCCGCGGCGTCTTCGCGCGGCTGAAATTCGAATCCGGCACGCATCGGGTGCAACGGGTGCCGGAAACCGAGACCCAGGGCCGTGTCCATACCTCGGCGGCAACCGTCGCGGTTTTGCCGGAAGCCGAGGATGTGGATGTCGATATCAATGAGGCGGACTTAAAGATCGATACGATGCGCGCGCAAGGCGCCGGCGGCCAGCATGTCAACAAGACCGAATCCGCGGTGCGCATTACCCATTTGCCGACAAATACGATTGTCTTCGTGCAGGACGAGCGTTCGCAGCATAAGAACCGCGCCCGCGCTATGATGCTGCTGCGATCCCGTATCTTCGAGGCGCAACGCGAGAAGCTCGACGCCGAGCGTGCCGCCGACCGGCGTGCCCAGGTTGGCTCTGGGGATCGCTCTGAACGCATCCGCACCTATAATTTTCCGCAAGGCCGGCTGACCGACCACCGGATTCATCTCACGCTCTATAAGCTCGACAAGGTCATGAACGGCGAAGCGCTGGATGAAGTGATCGATCCCCTGATCACCCAGCATCAGGCAGCCTTGCTTGCCGCGGCGGAAAGCGGGGCAGCTTGAGGACTTGGGGTGACTCTTGGTTTTATTGGGCGCTGCTGTCGGCGATGTTTGCCGCGCTGACTGCGATTTTCGCCAAAGTCGGTGTCGAGAACATCAATTCCGATCTCGCGACTTTTTTGCGCACAATCGTTATTGTCGTTATCCTTGCGGCGATTGTCGCGGTCACCCGGCAATATCAGCCGCTTGTCTCGATTTCGATGCGCACTTATGCTTTTTTAGCGCTGTCAGGCCTTGCGACGGGGGCGTCCTGGATTTGCTATTTCCGGGCGCTGAAACTCGGCGACGCCGCCCGCGTCGCGCCGGTCGACAAACTCTCGATCGTTCTTGTTGCGGTGTTCGGCGTAACATTTTTGGGTGAGCGGCTCACGGCATTGAATTGGCTAGGCATCCTCTTCGTCGGCTGCGGTGCGCTGCTCGTCGCCTACAAGGGCTGAGACTAGCAACCGGATAGGAATTGGCCCACGCCGCGCAATTCAAACTATGCGATCGAGGATGCCGTGGTGGCGATCCCCATGGCCTTGACGGCATTATTAAGCGGCTTGATGCGGCGGCTTATGCGGGGCTCCGCTGGCGCGGGCGATCCCCAAATATTCCTGCACCAATCGCTGATACAGGGCTTTGTTGTCGGGCGAAGAGCACCTGTGACTGTCCGCGGTCTCGATGCACCCCAACAGAAATAAAATTTCTCTGCGATTTAAATCGATCGCGGCACACATTGGCTGCAGCCCTCGGATACCCATTGAGGAGCTCTTTCTAAGTTAATATTTATGATTTATAAATATAATCAAAGAATGTCTAATTGATAAGAATTAATTGTATATTATGTATTTTCATAATTAGCAAGTGCTCAAAGATGAGCCATTAGCCTAGATTGGCCGATTACGGCAAGCGGAATATAATCACCAATTGGTTTGGTATTTGTCCTGGCAGTGGCTTGAAATCCCGCACCGGCCCCTCGGAACCAAGGGCGGCTCCAGCGGTTTTAAGCTCGGACGGTTCATGTTTTCGCTCTATCGCATAGTAACGTTGCGGGGAAGGTTTAGCGCGTCGCCCCTCAGGGATGCGGCGAGCGGAAACGTCAGGCGGACTTAGTGGAAATCGAATCATGCTTATCAGATTTGGCTATGAATTGACGTTCAATTGCACGCAGCCGACCTTGATGGTTTCCCTGCTCGATGCGCATCACGATCATGATAAGAATATAAGGTTCGCAACTCCGTTTTCGACGACGCCGGCAATTTCGTCGGAGGTCTATCTTGATACATTCGGCAATAGTGTCCGCCGGTTCGTCGCGCCGCCGGGTGATCTGACGATTTGCCGCGACGCCATCATCGAGGATAGCGGAAGGCCCGACCCGGTGAAGCTCGACGCCAAAGAGATCGCGGTCGAACATTTGCCGAACGACACATTGATTTATACGCTCGGCAGTCGCTATTGCGAAACCGACAAACTGTCCGACATTGCCTGGCTATTGTTTGGTTCGACGCCTCGCGGCTGGCGCCGGGTTCAAGCGATCTGCGATTTCGTCTGCAGCCATCTGGATTTCGGCTATCATCATGCCCGCGCCACCCGCACCGCCTATGAATCCTATCAGGAGCGGGTGGGCGTTTGCCGCGATTTCGCGCATCTCGCCGTCGCTTTCTGCCGCTGCATGAATATTCCAGCGCGCTACGCGAATGGGTTTTTGGGCGATATCGGCGTGCCGCCGGATCCGGCTCCGATGGATTACAACGCTTGGTTCGAAGTGTTTCTCGATGGCCGCTGGTTTACGTTCGACGCGCGCCATAACATGCCGCGCATCGGCCGCATCACTGTCGCGCGTGGGCGTGACGCGACCGATATCCCGCTCGCGACATCATTCGGACCGCACGTCTTGAAGAGCTTCAGAGTCTGGACGGAGGAAGTCGAGCCTGACGTCCTCGCCGGCCTCATGCGCCGCAGCGCCTAGAGCATGTTCCGAAAAAGTTGCGCGGCTTTTTCGGTGAGATCATGCTCCAACGCTTTGAATCTGAGCGTTTATACAATTGATGCACGCGCCCTGCATCTGTGGCAAATAGGCAACCCTTCCCTGGAAAATGAATGCCGGGGCAGGGAGCAAAACCCGGGCTTGTTCAATAAGCCATTGATTTCAATAGGGTTTATTAAATATTAACCTTGCCCGGGAAACGCCCTGCACGAGTCATTTCGATTGACGTTTGCGACCCCGTGTCGTTGCCTCGACAGCAGCGTATTTCATCGAGTGGGTCATGCGGCGTTTCATGCCATCGCCTTGGCAAACAAGTTTACCTGAGTGCCGTCACCGACTGGCCATTGCCATAACGTTTCTCGGCATCGCCGGCTGTGCTTCCCCGCATGGCTTTCTCGAACCTGTCGCCGCAACGGCTCCCGGCACCAGTCAGGTGGAAATGGTGGTTGCAACAACGCGCACGCGCGCGGATTCGCCGGCGATCATGTTTACTGGCGGGCGTGATGTGACGCCGAGCTTCGCCGACATCATCGTTTCCATTCCTCCGGACAGTACCCGCCAAATCGGCGATGTTCAGTTGCCGCAGCAAGCTCCAGGCAATCCGGCGACGGATTTCGTCACCCTCAGAGCCGACATTATCGACAAGCAGCAGGCCATCGCCTCCTTCTCCCGGCTTGTCAAAAATACGCCAAACAAGCAGGTGCTCGTCTTCGTGCATGGGTTCAACAACCGCTTCGAGGATGCGGTTTTCCGTTTCGCCCAGTTCATTCATGATTCTGGGGCCGAAACTACACCAGTGCTCTTCACTTGGCCTTCAAGGGGCAGCGTCTTCGCCTATGGCTACGACCGCGAAAGCGCCAATTTTTCCCGCGATGCACTTGAAGACCTTCTGCGCTGGCTCTCCAATAATCCGCAGGTCGGAGAAGTGACCGTGCTCGCGCATTCGATGGGCAATTGGGTGACGCTTGAAGCCCTGCGCCAGATGGCGATCCGGGATGGCAAGATCGCGCCAAAAATCCGCAATGTTATTCTTGCCGCGCCGGATGTCGATTTCGATGTTGCCCGCGAGCAAATCCGGACGATGGGCCCGCAGAAGCCGAATTTCACCTTGTTCGTGTCCGCGAACGACAAGGCGCTAGCGGCTTCACAGAAAGTTTGGGGGGCCCCAAGGCTCGGCGAGATCAATCCGTCCGTCGAGCCCTTCAAGAGCGAACTGGCCAGCGAGAAGATTAATGTTATCGATCTGACCGATTTCCATTCGCAGGACGCATTAAACCACGGGACATTCGCCGAGAATCCAAAAATCGTCCAACTCATCGGACGCAGCATCGATAGCGGCCAGATCCTGACCGAATCGCGGGTTGGCCTCGGTGAAAGAATTGTGCAGGCAACCACTGGCGCGGCGGCCTCAGTTGGTAACGCTGCTAGCCTTGTCGTCACGGCGCCGGTTGCCGTGGTCGATCCGGTCACGCGGGAGCATTTTGGCGACGAAATCGATATCTTGACTCAGTCGGTTCAGGGTGGAGGAGCTCCGCATTGATGCCCAGCGTGTCTCATCGCCGCACATGGATAGAGGTGTCCGCGAAGACAGGCCGGCGGACAGCGTCTAGGCAGCGCAGGATAGCTTGACCGCGAGGCCAGTGGCTACAATGCGTTTGAGTTTCACGCCGGTCTCGGCGTTCTGGATGGCTCCGTCATTTTGATAATCGAGCCCAATGATGGCGTCGGCGTCGATATCTTCCGCCTTGCGAATAAGGTCCCGCAAGATGAGCTCCCGCCAATTGTCTTGCAGGGGCGCTCTCCCTTCGGGATGCCAGGTGGAGGCAGCCTCGATCTTTCCGATCGTATAAAGAACACGGCCGCCTTCGATAGCGCCGGTGGAACTGATAAGCACGATTTTAACTCCGTTTGTCCATTGAACTTTAATGCCAAGGACGTTTCCCGAATCTTAACTCACAACGTGAGCCGCAATTTTGGACTCACTATGGCGGGCCTGGATGAACTGGACATGATTGCCCGCTGGTGATCAATCACGTGTGGGTTACCGCCTGCCATGAAAACCAGCTTCTTCCTTTTCGAATAAAATAATGTGCGAGAATGCACTTTTTGAGGGCGCGCGCCGCTCACTTCGGGGTGAATATGATGACGCCCATCATGCGCCGGAGCAGTACAGGCTTTCATAAAATCATTATATAAAACAAATGGATAGGATTATTTTCGATGGCCTTGGAAGGTTCGCGGCCTACACCATGCTCCGCGGAAAAGTTACGAATTTTTTAGATGACCTCATGCGAGAAAACAAAAACAGAGAGACCATGATCGATCCCGCTTGAAGGAAGTGATCATGGCCTAGTGGCGGAAATGTCGCACTCCAGTTAAAATCATCGCTAGGCCTTTGTCGTCGGCGGCCTTGATGATCTCGCTGTCGCGTAGCGATCCGCCGGGTTGGATGACCGCCGTCGCGCCGGCTTCGGCGGCGGCGATGAGACCGTCGGCGAATGGAAAAAACGCATCCGAGGCGACGACGGATCCTTGCGCGAGACTGTCCGGCAGGCCGGCGGCTCTGGCAGCCTCAACGGCTTTGATCGCCGCGATTCTGGCCGAGTCAACGCGGCTCATTTGGCCCGCGCCAATGCCCACCGAGGCGCCGTCCTTGGCATAGACGATGGCGTTCGATTTCACATGCTTTGCAACCCGGAAAGCGAATTTGAGATCAAGCCATTCCCGCGCGTCCGGCGCCCTCTTGGTGACGACGCGCAAGGCCATGTCGTCCACATTCGCATTGTCGCGGCTTTGCGCGAGAAAGCCGCCCGCCACGCTTCGAAACGTCAAACCCGCCGCGCGCGGATCCGGCAGACCGCCGGTTAACAGCAAACGCAAGTTTTTCTTGGCCGCGACAAGCGCGATGGCTTCTTCCTCGGCGTCCGGCGCGATGATGACCTCGGTGAAAATTTTGACGATTTCCGCGGCGGCTTGCGCATCGAGCGTGCGGTTTAGAGCGATGATACCGCCGAACGCCGAGACCGGATCACAACGCAGGGCGCGCTCATAGGCCTCCGTCAAAGTGGCCGCTTCGGCGACGCCGCAAGGATTGGCGTGCTTTATGATCGCACAAGCCGCACACCGCGCGGGATCAAATTCGGCGATGAGCTCGAAGGCCGCGTCGGTGTCGTTGACATTGTTGTAGGAAAGCGCCTTGCCTTGCACCTGTCGCGCGGTCGCGACGCCGCGCCGTTGCTCTCCGGACGCATAGAACCCGGCACTCTGATGGGGGTTCTCGCCATAGCGCAGGCTTGCCGCAAGCTTGCCGCCAAAGGCCCGGTAGGGCGGGGCGGTCAGATCCATTTGAGCGGCAAGCCAATTCGAGATCGCCGCATCATAGACGGCAGTGCGTGCGAAAGCCTTTTGCGCAAGCGCCAGGCGCAAAGCCAGGCTCGTGGCGCCGCCATGCGCCGTCAATTCGTCAAGGAGTTCTGCATAATCGCCACTTTCCACGATGACCGCGACATCATTATGATTCTTGGCTGCGGCGCGGATCATCGCCGGGCCGCCGATATCGATGTTTTCGATGCAATCGGCGAAGGAAGCACCACTGCCGATCGTTGCCTCGAACGGATAAAGATTGACCACGAGGAGATCGATCGGCGCGATGCCATGCGCCAGCATCGCCGCCTCATGTTCCGGGTTTTCCCGGATGGCGAGAAGGCCGCCATGAATCTTCGGGTGCAACGTTTTCACCCGTCCATCCATGAGTTCCGGAAAGCCGGTGAGATCGGAGACATCGCGGACCGGCAGGCCAGCGTTTGCCAGCGCCTTGCTTGTGCCGCCGGTCGACACCAGCTCAATGCCAAAACCCATGAGAGCGCGCGCGAAATCAACAAGTCCGGTTTTGTCGGAGACGGAAACAAGCGCGCGGGCGGCGCGGCGGAGGCCTTCGGGCATGCTCTATTTTCACCTCGACCAAGGTTCGCTTCAATGTGAAGCATCCCATCTTCTCTAGCGGTTTTTTCCCGCTTGATCTCGTGAAAAAAATAACTTGCGGCCCGCTCAAGATTATACGCCCAGCGTATGGCTTGGTTTTGCGGGATTGTGGCTTAAAAAAGCCGCTGCCGGCGCCATCCGCAAACACCGCTACGGCGCCGACTTTAGCCATTCATCCAACTCACCCTTGGGGAGGCTTGGAGAAAGACCACACAGGGCGGCATAGCTGCTGCGCGAATTCTTTTGTCCGCTCCATCGGATGGGAAGTTCTGGAAGCGGCTCGCTTTGTGTCGCAAGCCCTTTCGCCAGCCCCCAGAACAGATGCGCCAGACGAACGCCAGCCCACGCCTCAAGTGCGTGAAGGCTGATGTCCCTTGGAATCTGAAAATATTCGACCCCGACAATCGGCCCTTCGTCAACCCGTTCGGTCATGATGTGCGCGGTCACGCCAAATTCCGTTGCATGATGATGGACGGCGAAAAGGGCAGGCGCCCATCCGGGAAAATGGGGCGGCCCCGGATGAAAATTGTAAGCGCCAAACCCAAGTTGATCGAGGATGACCGGCGGGACGATGACATCCGTCGTGAAAGCGACGAGCCGCGCGCGCCGGAGCACCTCTGGTTCAAGCGCCATCAGATCGCGCAAAGTCACAACCGGGCGAGCGGTCAGACGCGCATTATGATTTTGTAAAATGGACGCGAGGAGAGGTTGTTCTCGCTCATCAGCCAGCACAATGATCGTATCGAACGCGGACATTCCGCAATCCCGGCTTGCCATGTTCGATTTGGCGGCAAAGAAAGGCATCGCAGGGGAGGCTTGCTCCGGGCTTGCTCGCCGCCGCCTCAAGGCTCCCCACCCTATGAGCGAATCGCCTTTTGCACCAAGATCGCGCTTGTTTCGTCATATAAGTCGCCTATTTTTAGGCCGGACCGCCGGTAAAATACCGGCCTAGGGAGGCAACAATGACCAAAACGGGAAAACGCATCACCATTTTCGCCATAGCTTTTGCGGCTTTAACCGCGTCTTACGCTGCCTATGGGGCGAGCACCCATGCGCTTGTCTTGGGCGAACAACAGGTTCAGCAATTGTTGCGCTTGATGGATACGGACCGCAACGGGCGCGTGTCGAAAGCGGAATTCATGAGCTTCATGAGCCAAGAGTTCGATCGCCTCGACGCCGACCATAGCGGCGAGCTCGACCCCAATGAGCTTTCACACACCCAGCTGCGGGTCAATCCGAGCTGGCACAAGTAGGTGCGGCGTGGCATGACTGCGGGTCTTGGGACGCATCGAATATGAACGAAGCGGGCAAATAGGCCCCGCTGGCGTGGGACCGGTTCGTACAGGTTTTCTGCGCAATCGCACTCACCTCAAGCCATCTCACGTATATGGCCTTGTAAGGTTTTGCCCCGCAATCGGACAAAACTGTTTCACGTGAAACACTTTTGTCCGATTGCGGGCTCGAATCGGTCAAATCTGATGTACTAAACATCATGCCGCCAACCCCGATGTTCAGCCGCCGCGTTTTTCTTGGGCAAGCGCTCGCCTCCGTTCTGACTTTGCCCGCGCGGGGCGAGCCAGCTCCTGACGGTTTTCGCATCCTCGAAGCGCGGCAAGGCACATTGCAGCTTCTGTCCGAGCCTGCCAAAGCGACCGCCATCTGGGGCTATGATGGCGAGGTGCCCGGACCGCTCCTGCGCTATAAGAAAGGCGAGGAAGTCAAAGTCCGGCTTCTCAACAAGCTCGATCAGCCGACGAGTCTCAACTGGCACGGTGTGCGGATCGTCAATGCCATGGATGGCACCGGCGGCTTGACGCAGGAGCCGGTGCCGCCCGGCGGTTCCTTCGACTATCGCTTTACGCCGCCCGACAGCGGGCTCTTCTGGTACCATCCGCTGGTTTTGCCGTTTGCCCGCGAGCAGCAGGGACGCGGGCTTTATGGCGTCATGATCGTCGACGAGCCCGAGGCTCCGCAGGTGGATTGCGATATGCTCGTCGTCCTCGACGATTGGGATCTCGAAGGCAAAGGCCAAATAGCTGATTTCATTGCGGCCCCGGACGCGGGCAGGATCGGCGCGCTTGTCACCGTCAACGCCGGCGCGGTGCCGGTTGAGGAAACGCTGCCGCCCTCCTCGCGGCTGCGGCTGCGCATTATGAGCGCCGCCGATACTAGGTTCATGGTTCTCGCCTTCAATGGGGTGACGCCCTTAATTCTTGCGGTCGATAGTCAGCCTTGCGAAGCCTTTGAGCCGGCGCGGCGGACCATTCCGCTTGGACCCGGCGCGCGCTTCGACGTCATCTTCGATCTTCCCGCGGACGCCGGCATGGATTCGAACGTGACCCTGCTTGGCGATAATGAGCCGGACCGTGTGCTGCTTCGCTTCAAAACATCGGGAGACAAGCGCGCGCCCTTGCCGCCGGTTGCCTCGCTGCCGCCAAATCCGCTTCTGCCGCGGGAGATCAAGCTGCAAGCCGCGCGCAAAGTCGATATCGTGATCGAAGCGGTAAGCCCGCCCGGCGCGGGCGCCACACCTCCCTTATATTGGAAGCTGAATGGTGCCGCCGCCAGCGGATTTTCAGCAGCGCCGCTGTTCTCGGTCAAGCGCGGGACGCCGGTGACGCTTGGCTTTGTCAACCATACCGGTTTCATTCAGCAGATGCGGGTGCATGGGCATGCGATGCGGCTCCTGCATGATCTCGACGATGGCTGGGAACCCTATTGGCGTGATGCCGCTCTGGTGCCGGAAGGCAAGACCAAACATGCCGCCTTCGTCGCCGACAATCCGGGCAAGTGGGCGATCGAAGGCCTCATCGCCGGGCGTCAGACAGCCGGCATGGCGGCATGGTTCCAAGTCACGTGACACTTAATTCTGGATGGGCCGCAGGCGCTTGACGAAGAGACTGATGATCATCGCATGCGCGACATGTTCCGCCATGCATTGATAGCCAAGATCGTTGAGATGGAAATTGTCGCTCGCCATCAACTGCAAATTGGCGCGTCTTTGCGCAATGAAACGCATTGCGTCGTAGCGGCGGACGTAGAGAATGTTTTCGTCGGCGGCGATTTTCCGGAGGCTGTCGCGGATTGCGACATAATTTTCGTCGCGGGCGAGGCGCGAGGTATATTGCACGCCGACAAGCACGACATCGATCCGGTTGGCTTTCAGCCAGTTGATGGTCGAGCGGACCGTGTTTTCGAATTCCTCCGGCGGCACGCGCGCAAGCGCGTCGTTGGTTCCCAATTGCCAGAGCACGAGATCCGGCTGCTTTAGCGCGACCTCGCTTTTGATCCGTTCGGCAGTGTCCTCCGCGACTTCGCCCGCGACTCCGCGATTGATGATCGCGATATCGACGCCCTTGAGGGCATGTTCGAGGATGACTTCGAGCTGCGAGGGATAGCTCCTGGTTGTTGACGAGGCACCCAATCCCAAAGTCGAGGAAGAGCCGATCGCGAGAATGCGAATTTTCTCCCCCTTTTGCAGAGCTTGGGTCACATTGGGGAGCGTCGCCGGGGCAGCGATATCCGTCCCCGGCACGTCGCAGGGCGGGCTCAGCGGCGGCGCGGCGGGCGGCACGCTGGCCTCCTCCGCGTGCGGCGGTGCCGCCATCAAAAGCCAGCAGAGTGCGGCGGCGGCAATGGCTTGCTTGCCAAATCCGCCCGAAACCTTTCGCGCCATTCCGCCGCCCATGCGAGGACACCCATAACAAGAAGGCCTAGGATAACGATCAACGCATCCAATGCAACATATCCGCCGAAAATGAAGCGGAGGATTTGCCCCGACAGACTGAGAAGAGACAGGGCACAGAAGACATTGAGCGAATTACGGCCAAGAAGGCACAAATATTCCGAAAACCGCGGTATCCAGGGTTGAATTATTTTGAAAACCCCAGAAAAAAAAGCCACCAAGGCGAGACTATGGATAAGCCGCGCCGGCGCCAGAAACGTCTTGTCGAAGGTAAACAAAAGCTTCGGCTCTGGGACGGCTACCGGATCCGGCGAGAAATTGGTGTACCCCACGATGGCGCCAAGCACCACCACCGGGAGCGCCAGCCAGCGCAGAAGAGTGAGATGCCGCCGCGCAAAACCGCCAATCCCGTCCGACCCTGCAAGCAGGAATCCGAGGACATAGATAAACTGCCAGGTGAGCGGATTGAGAAACCAGGTTCCTTCGACCGGCCAGGTCGGCAAATTCACGCCGTAGATGAGAGACCAGGCATAAATCCCAAACGATACGAGCAGCAAAATCGTCTTTGCGGTGCGCTGGAGAAGTGCGACCGCCGGAGCGATGAAAAGCAAAACAACATAAAGGGGCAGGATGTTGAAATAGCCGAGCTGGTGAGTGAGCAAGACAAGACCGATATGCGCTTTCACCGGATCGTTGAAGATTGCGGAGGTGTTATGCCAATCGAGCAGATAGGGCGCATCGAGAAGAAGCGCGGCCGCGGCCAGAAGCGCGATTGCCATCTCGGTGACGAAAATCTGCGCGACATAAACATGAAAGGCACGGGCCTCCAGGCGGAACAACAGCCATTGTGCCGGCAGAGCGCTCGCCGAGCCATCGACAAGAATGCGCAAGGCGCAGCCTGCGAGAAACACAAAAAGTTCGGCCGAGTCCGACAGCGACACATTGCGGAACGTGAAGCGCTCGAAATAAATCCCCGGGATGTGGTTGATGAAAATCGTGACGAGGGCGAAGCCGCGCCAGAAATCGATCTCGTTTTGTGCGCGCATAGTCGATTTGAAAATCCCAGGGGAACATGATGTCGAGCGCTTATGCCGCCGCTCCGGCCGCTAGCGACACGGTTATGAGTCGAGAACCTAGTCCGAGCATGAAGAATCTGCTATATTTTTGCATATAAGGCAAAGGATTACGGCTCGTGACGGCAGCTTCACTTATCCGTCTTGCCAATTTGGAAGAGCTGCGCGGTGATGGTCCATACGCGCTGTCGGCGAACGGATTCGACGTCGTAGTGGTGCGGACGCTGGCTGGATTTCGAGCTTTCGAAGGGCGCTGTCCGCATCAGGGCGCCCTGCTCGGAGAGGGCGAGCTCGATGGAGACAAGCTCGTCTGCAGAAATCATCGCTGGCGGTTCAGCACGGACTCCGGACAGCGCGAAGGTGGACCCCAATGCCTCGTCTCTTGTCCCGTGGTCGAGCGGAAGTGCGCCCTTTTCGTCGATGTGTCGCGGCTTTCGCGCGGGCCGGCCCGGATTGTGGCAAAGCGCACCTTGGAGGATCTGCCAGGCCCGAGTGGGTTGCCGTTTTTAGGCAACATCCACCAGCTCGATTTGTCGAGGTTTCACCTCATTCTCGAACGCTGGGCCGCTCAGTATGGACCAGTGTATCTGTTCCGGATTGGCTCGAAACGGATCGTCGCAGTTTCGGACCCTATTTTGTGTGATCAGGTCCTGCGGGCGCGGCCGGAAACCTTCACCCGTGCTTCCAACATTGCTCCCGTATTTTCCGAAATGGGAGGCGAGGGAGTTTTTTCTGCCGAGGGTGACGCCTGGCGCACGCAGCGACGGCTCGCGACGTTTGCGCTAGCCCAGAGTCACTTGCGCGGCCTATATCCGAAGCTGCAAACCGTCACCACCCGCCTAAAAAAGCGCTGGGAACGGTTAGCGGACGCGGGAGCGTCGCTCGATATCGTAGATGAGCTCAAACGTTTCACGGTGGACGTTACGACGCTCATCGCCTTCGGCTACGACATTAACACCGTTGAGCAGGGGAACGACGTCATTCAGCGCAAGCTCGAACTCGTGTTTCCGGCATTAACTCGCCGGCTGCTCGCACTGTTTCCGACGTGGAGACTTGTCCGTCTCCCTCGAGATCGCCGTCTGGACCGCGCCCTTACAGAGCTTCGAGCTTGGCTCGGCGAACTGGTCCTCGCCGAACGCGCGCGCATCGCCGCCGAGCCAGGCCGAGCCGGGAAGCCGTCGAATTTCCTTGAGTCGATGCTGTCGGCACGTGATAGCGAAGGCCGGCCTTTTTCCGACGACGTGATTTTTGGAAATCTCATGACCATGCTGGTCGCGGGTGAAGATACGACGGCGTACACGCTGGGCTGGGCTGTCCACCTGCTATGCAACAGCCCGGAGTCGGTGACGGAATTGCGGCGCGAGGCTGACGAGCTCCTCGGAACATCGGACGTGGCCGGCGACATAGAGACGGCGAACAAGCTTGCCTGGGGCGGCGCCGTTGCCAATGAAACGATGCGGCTGCGTCCAGTGGCTCCGATCGTCGTGATCCTCGAAGCCAAAGCCGAGACTGTGGTCGGTGATTTGCTCGTGCCGGAAGGAACGCGGGTGGCCGTGCTCGCCCGTCCGGCGGCGTGCGGTGCTGATCACTTCGCCGAGCCCCATGCCTTCCGACCCCAACGTTGGCTCGGCGAACACGCCGGTGCACACGATGTATCGGCGCATATTCCGTTTGGTTCGGGTCCTCGCATTTGTCCCGGCCGCGTTCTCGCCCTGCTCGAGATGAAGCTATTGCTCTCGATGCTCTACAAAAATTTCAACGTAGAACGTGTGGGCGGATCGGAAAGCGTCCGTGAACACTTCGCATTTACGATGGCGCCGGTGGGCCTGAAAGTGCGCCTGCGCCGCCGCTTCCCTTCTTGAACTGGGCCACGCGGCTCGCGAAGAACAATCAGATCAGCTCCTAGCCAGCCTCCGCATGAAGACGATGAAGACGATGCAGACGAATATGCCGTCAGGATCAAGAAGTCCAATTGCATTCAGTTACCATTGGTATGCAGAAATCCGTCAGCGAATAGTTCTCGCAAAACCGGCGGCAGGTTTTCGGGAATGTCCTCGGCGATGAGGCCCGGCCCAAAATGCCGGGCAGAGGCGCCGTGCAGCCAGACGGCGGCACTGGCGGCTTCGAAGAGCGGCATGGCTTGGGCAAGGAGGCCGCCCGTGATTCCCGCCAAGACATCGCCCGAGCCCGCCGTGGCGAGCCAAGGCGGCAAATCCTCGGCTATGCTGGCCAAGCCTTGCGGATCCGCCACCACCGTATCGGGGCCTTTCAAAATGACCGCCGCCCCGCTCAAAGCGGCGGCGGCACGCGCGCGATCGAGTTTCGACTCCGATTGCAAGGCCGCCAAGTGCGAAGCCACGGTTTGATCGTCCGGCAAGAGACTGACCCACTGATTTTTATCGTTTTGAGCGGCAGGGCCGAAAAGACGGGCGAATTCGCCGTCATGCGGCGTCAGCACCACATCCTTGCCGGATTGCCGGATCAGTTGCGCGAGCCCGCACGCATCATCCGCGAAACTGGTGAGCGCATCGGCATCAAGGACGATGGAGCGGCGCCGCTTACTGGGCGGGGCATCGGGGGTGAGCGCGGCCCGCACAAGTCCACGCGTTTTTTCCCCGACGCCAAGCCCTGGCCCCATGACGAGCGTATTCCTCCGGCGGTCGGCGAGGAGGCCGCTCAGGCCGTATGGATCGTCGCACACGCGGGTCATGATCGCGGTCAGCGCCGCGGCGTGGGCAGCAAGCGCGTCGCGCGGCGTCGCGATCGTCACCAGCCCGGCGCCAGCGCGCAAGGCACCGCGCGCGGCTAGCCGCGCGGCACCCGTGTGCGCAAGGCCGCCGGAGGCGATCAAGGCGTGACCGCGCGAATATTTATGGCCGTCAATACGTGGAACCGGAAAACTATTATGCCAGAGCGCCGGACCATTGGCGAAGGTTATGGGCGCGATCACAGCCAAGACGCGCGCCTCAATTCCGATATCCGCGACAGAGGTGCGGCCGCAGTGGATGCGGCCGGGCAGCAGCAAATGGCCGGGCTTGCGGCGGAAGAATGTGATGGTGTGCGTGGCCTTGATCGCGGCGCCACGGATTTGGCCGCTGGAGCCATCGATTCCGGAAGGAACATCGACGGCGAGGACCGGTTTTTTGGTTCGTTGTGTCCAGTCGTTGAGACGCAGAACCGCGGCCTCGGCCGGTCCATCGAGATCGCGGGCAAGACCGGCGCCAAACAGCGCGTCGATGACGAGATCGGCATCGTCGAGATCGATGTCCTCGATGGCATGAGCGGCACCTGTCCAGCTCTGGGCGGCGAGCGCGGCGTCGCCGTGGAGCTTGTCGAGGGCGCCTAGCAAGCCGAGGTCAATTGCAAAGCCCTGCGCCGCGAGCAGTCGCGCGGCCACGAAACCATCGCCGCCATTGTTGCCCGGCCCGCAAAAAACCGCGATGCGGCCATGTCGCGGCGCAAGCCTCGCGGCCTCGCTTGCAACCGCTGCACCGGCCTGTTCCATCAGCACGGCGCCGGGCTTGCCTCCCGTGATGGTCAGCCGGTCGGCTTCGGCCATTTCGGCGTTGGTCAGAAGTTCTTTAGATTGAGCGTTGTTCAGCATAGAAACGCCAATGCGGCCATTGAAACGAATGATCCAAGTACAGCCCTAATCTCAGGCGGCTCCTGACGCAATGAGACCGGGCGGCGGTAGCGCCGGTTCGTTGGGGATTTGGCCTCCAAGTTGACTTCGATTGAGGCGGCGGTTAACCACCATAGATTGAAAGGTCCGTTTTCGCGCCGCCCGGTCGCCGCCGGTTCGGGGGCGTGTTGCGGCAGCGGCCTCACATGAAACCCCGTGTCGCGAAGTTCGCCATAGGCCAGGTCGTCAAGCACCGGAAATATCCTTTCCGGGGGATCGTCTATGACGTCGACCCGGTCTTCGCAAATACCGAGGAATGGTGGCAGTCGATCCCGGTGGAGGTCCGGCCGCGCAAGGACCAGCCTTTCTATCATCTCTTCGCCGAAAACGCCGACACCGAATATGTCGCCTATGTATCGGAGCAAAATCTCATGGCCGATACCTCCGGCGATCCCATCCGGCATCCGCAAGTCGACGAGATGTTCGTGCGCGCGCTTGACGGCGCCTATAAAATCAAGACCGCGCGCTTCAATTGAATAGCTACCTTCGGCGGCCTTCAAGTTCGAGAGTGACGAGCCGCGCGAGCAGAGTGGCAGGGAAGATCTGGCCGATGATCGATTCGAGATTGCTGAGACTGCGCGCGAACGGATGCACCGGAAGAATATCGCCATAGCCGGTTGTGGTGAGCGTGACGAAGCTGAAATAGCTCAGATCGCTGGCGAACTTGGGGCTCCCGAAAGCGCTCAGCCCGGAAATAGCCTCTGGGATGAGCAAATCAATCACGCCATATAAGCCGACGAAGATTTGACCGATGGTCAGATAGAGGAGGACCGCGCCATTGATGCGATGGTAGGTGACGCAGCCAGGAGCAAACACCGCGCGCGCAACCACGTAAGCGAGCGCGGCTCCCACAATGATCCAAGCGGTGGCTTCGAGACATGTGCCGGACCACTCGTTACCCATATGACGCATCACCCCGGCCGTAGCGGCGAGACCAACGCCGAACAGCATGATGATTACGGCGCCAGGGCCGGCCGGTGCGCCAAGAATACAGCTCGCCATGACCAGAACGATCGCGAAGCCATAGCCATGGACGACGATCAATCCCGATGCGTGAAGCGGAATGATCACGAAAGCCAAGACCACGAGCAATATCGTGAGCCATGTCAGCAGCCGGTCGCCGAACTTTTTCCGGACGCCGTCGAGTCGCCGTTGAAACTCATTCGTTATACTGCGCATCGGCGGGCGGCTTCCATGCGTTGGAATGGGGCTACGCATCCAAGAGCGCTTCCTGATCAGATGGAATTATCTGATTGGGAAGCGCTCAGATTTAATAAGTTTGAGCATGTTCTCATCGAAAAAGTCGCGCAACTTTTTCGGAACATGCTCAAGAGTTAGGAATCCAATATTGGCATCAAAGAAGACGCTGGTCTCGCCGGGACGCCCGCTTCCGGCGCGCCTTAGTCCAAGCACCATCATCAAAGCACCATCGGCCGGCCGGTACGGCCAGCGATCCGATATGCCATCCGCTTTAAGGATATCTACCGGTGGCGGTCTTGGAGTTCGAGGGTGACAAGCCGCGCGAGCAGAGTGGCAGGGTAGAGCTGGCCGATGATTCCTTCGATATTGCACAGGCTGCGGGCAATGGGATGGACGGGCACAATATCGCCATAGCCGGTCGAGGTCAGGGTCACGAAGCTGAAATAGATCAGATTGCTCGCGAGCGGCTGATCATCGGCGTCCGACAAGCCCGAAAAGGCATGCGGCGAGAGCAAGTCAACGAATGTAAAGAGGGCCACAAAGGTCAGGCCAATCGTTAGATAAAGCAAGACGGCGCCGTTGATGCGATGGTAGGTGACCCGCCCTGGCGCGAACACCGCGCGGGCAACCACAAAGATGAGCAAGAGGCCAATCGTGAGGCAGCCGCTGGCCTCGACGAACAAGTGGAGGTTCGATGCCAGCTTGAACCGGAGCACACCCACTGCGGCGGCAAAGCCAAGCGCCGTGAGCAGTACCATGATCCCCAGAAGGGTCCGCGATTGGACGAGAACAGCGCTGGCGAGCAAAAGCATAAGTAAAGAGCCGTACCCCTGCGCCGAGATGATGCCGGCGGAATGCAGTGGCGCAATCACAAACAACACCAAGAGCAGCAGGACCGTCAGCACAGTCAGAAGCGGATCGTGCAGCTGGTCCCGGACGCCGCCGAGACGCTGTTTCACACGATGTCTAAATGTATGCGTCCGCAGGCTCGCGCCTAAGCGTGGACTTTTCACCATGCCGGCATCTTGCTTAAGAGATTCCAATCCACACTCCCAAGCGTCTTTCGCTGCGCCACGGCTATCGGCAGATTAAGGCGCATGTTTGTCGCTATCAGGCGCCGCTGTCTTCAGCGCCTCCTTCGGTGCGAGGCTCCTCATCTTCGCCGCGCGAAGAATCCTCCTCGGTGATCCGTTCGACGGCAACGACCTGTTCGGCCTCGGCGGTGTCGAAGACGATCACGCCCTGGGTTCCGCGTCCGGCAACCCTGATGCCATCGACAGGACAGCGGATCAATTGGCCGCCATTGGTGACGAGCATGATCTCGTCGCCATCCTCGACCGGCATGGAGGCCACGAGCTGGCCATTTCTTTGGTTGACCGCCATCGCGACAATGCCTTTGCCGCCGCGTCCGGTGATGCGGTATTCGTAGGACGAAGTTCTTTTGCCGTAACCATTTGCGGAAACGGTCAAAATGATCTGCTCCGTGGCCGACATGGCCGCATAGCGGTCCGGACTTAGGTTTGCCGCGACGGGTGCCTCCTCGCTGCCCGCCTCCTCGCCCATCGTCTCCGTGTTAGGCTCGGGCGAAACATCGCCGGCAACCGCGCGGCGCATCCTGAGATAGGCGAGACGCTCGCCGCTGTCGGCTTCGGTATGGCGCAAAATTGCAAGCGAGATCACCCGGTCGCCGTTGCCGAGCGCAATGCCGCGCACGCCCATGGAATCACGGCCCTTGAAAACCCGGACATCAGTGACGGGAAAGCGGATGCATTGACCATTGGCCGTCGTCAACAGGACATCATCGGCCTCGCTGCAAATCTGGATATCGACGATCTCCTCGCCGTCATCGAGCCGCATCGCGATCTTGCCGGCGCGGTTGACCTGGGCAAAATCGGAAAGCTTGTTGCGCCGGACACTGCCGCTTGTGGTCGCGAACATGACATCGAGGGTCTCCCACGCAACCTCGTCCTCGGGCAAAGGCATGATCGTGGTGATCCGCTCGCCATCCGTGAGCGGCAGCAAATTGACCAGCGCTTTTCCCCGTGCCTGCGGGGCAGAGAGCGGCAGCCGCCAGACTTTTTCCTTATAAACCTGACCGTGCGAAGAAAAGAACAGCACCGGCGTGTGGGTCGAGGCAACAAAAAGCCTGGCGACGAAATCCTCGTCGCGCGTCTGCATTCCAGCGCGGCCCTTGCCGCCGCGTCTTTGCGCGCGGTAGGCCGCGAGCGGGACCCGCTTGACGTAGCCAAGATGCGACACGGTGACAACCATGTCCTCCCGCTGGATGAGATCCTCGTCCTCGACGCCTGGCGCATCATCGAGAATGAGCGTCCGGCGCGGTGTCGCATGGGCGGCTTTGACCGCGAGCATTTCATCCTTGATGATCGAAAAGAGCCTGGCGCGCGAATGCAATATGTCGAGATAATCGGCGATCTCGACGCTGAGCTTGTTCAAGGCCTCGGCGATTTCCTCGCGGCCGAGGGCGGTCAAGCGTTGCAGCCTGAGTTCGAGAATGGCCTTCGCCTGGGCTTCCGAAAGCTGGCAGTTTCCATCCTCGCCGAGCACATGGCGCGGATCGGCGATGAGCGTGATCAGCGGCGCCATGTCACGCGCGGGCCAGGTGCGCGCCATGAGGGCCGTGCGGGCCGTGGCTGGATCCGGAGACGTGCGGATCAAGCGGATGAATTCATCGATATTGGCGAGCGCGATCGCAAGGCCAACTTGCACATGGGCGGCGTCGCGCGCCTTGGTGAGCAGGTGCTTGGTGCGCCGTGTGACGACCTCCTCGCGGAAATCGATGAAGGCGACGAGAAAATCCTTGAGGGTCAGGACTTCCGGGCGGCCGCCATTCAAGGCGATCATATTGCAAGCGAAGCTTGATTGCAGCGCGGTGAAGCGCCAGAGCTGGTTCAAGACAACATCGGCGAGCGCGTCGCGTTTGATTTCGATAACGATCCGCATGCCGTCGCGGTCGGATTCATCGCGCAGATCCGAAATGCCTTCGATGCGCTTTTCGCGAACGAGCTCGGCGATTTTCTCGATCAAAGTCGCCTTGTTGATCTGATAGGGAATCTCGGTGACGATCAGCGCCTCGCGCTCCTTGCGGAGTTCCTCGACCTCGACCTTGGCCCGGGTCAGCACCGAGCCGCGCCCCAAGGTATAAGCGGCGCGGATTCCGGCCCGCCCCAAAATATAGCCGCCGGTCGGAAAGTCGGGGCCGGGGATGATCGCCATCAAATCCTCGATCGTCATCTCCGGCCTGTCGATCAAGGCGATCGCCGCGTCGATCACTTCGGCGAGATTATGCGGCGGGATGTTGGTTGCCATGCCGACCGCGATACCACCCGCGCCATTGACGAGGAGATTGGGGAATTTCGCAGGAAGCACGGTCGGCTCGCGCTCGCGCTCGTCATAATTTGGCTGAAAATCGACCGTCGCATTATCAAGATCGTCGAGAAGCGGGATGGCGGCGGGGGCGAGACGCACCTCGGTATAGCGTTCGGCCGCCGGCGGGTCGCCATCGACGGAGCCGAAATTGCCTTGCCCGTCGATCAACGGCAGCCGCATCGAGAAGGGCTGCGCCATGCGTACCAGCGCGTCATAGATCGCAAGATTGCCGTGCGGGTGATATTTGCCCATGGTATCGCCGGTGACGCGCGCCGATTTGTTGTAGGGGCGGTCCGGCATGTAATTGTTTTCGTGCATCGAAAAGAAAATGCGCCGGTGCACGGGCTTTAATCCGTCGCGCACATCGGGCAGCGCCCGGCTCACGATCACGCTCATCGCGTAAGCGAGATAGCTTTGCTTCATTTCGTCGGAAATCGAAACCGGCTTGACGCCGGAGTTCTGGGGCGGTGAGGTTGTATCGTCCGTATCAGCCAAGGAATGCTACCCGCAAAGTTCGGATCCAGAAGAACGAAAGTGTAAAAGTGATGCCCGGAGCGCCACTAGCCGGCTACGCGGGATACCGACAGCGGTCACTTCAAGTAGAAGTGCCAGTCTTTGTCGCATGATACGAGTGGAAAAGTCAGCACTTTTTTGAGATCGGGCGCTAAAATGGAATGTCGTCGTCGATGATGTCGGCGGTGCGGCTCGCGCCAGCGGCGGGACGGCGCTCCGGCCCTTGCTCCAGGGGCGACGAACGGCCAAATGACGTATTGGACGCCTCGTAGCCGCCGACATCGTCGCCCCGGCCGCCGCGGCTATCGAGAAGCTGCAGCTCGCCGCGAAAGCGAGTTAAAACCACTTCCGTCGCCTTGCGCTGATTGCCGTCGCGATCGGTATATTCGCGCGTTTGCAACTGGCCTTCGAGATAGACCTTCGTGCCCTTCTTGCAATATTGCTCGGCGATCTTGCCGAGGTTCTCGTTGAAGATCACGATATTGTGCCATTCGGTCCGCTCCTTGCGCTCGCCGGTAGCTTTATCGCGCCAGGATTCGGAGGTCGCCACGGAGAAGCTCACGACGGGATCGCCCGCTCCGGTGCGCCGCACTTCGGGATCGCGGCCGAGATTGCCGACGAGAATGACCTTGTTGACGCTCCCAGCCATAATTTCTCCTCCGATGCAAACGGCAAATACGGGCCGCGGGGAAATTGATCGTGCAAGGCTCGTATCTTGCACGGACGCGCCGCCGTGGCGCGGCTCATGAGATCCGGCGGCAGAGTTATCCCCGATATTTGAGACATTAAATGTTCTTTTTTTGTTCTATCAGCGAAAGGCAGAGGACGGACGTTCCGGCCGATGAAGATAATCGACAGGGTAAATGGTATGATGAAGTATTCGAGCTGGTCCGGCAGGCTAACGAAGCGAATGAGGTAAAGGCCGAGCGTGACGGCCGCGACGCGATCAAGGAACCCAAAGACGGCATCATCGGCTATAAGCCAGCGGCGGCCGCGGATCGCCAAGACGATAATGCATAGGATCGTAGCGGATCCGAGGAGTCCATACATATTTACGAGACCGACCATAGCGATCTGGAGCCGTCGTTTGAAGCTTGCTCCTTGTAAGACTCCCGAGTTGAGGAAATCGAACCCGTGGTTTAGAAAAAAATAGATCGAGAGGACAACGCCTCCTGTGAAAGCCGTTCCGATTGCGATCGCCGTCAAGGCAGGGCGGTCACGACGCAATTCAAACAGCAGGCAAATTGCTAGAGCTATGGCGAAGACTGCCGCGTCAGGCCGAGCCAGAACCATCAAACCCATAAAAAGGAAGATACCGAGCCGTGCAAGGCTCGACCTCGAATCGAGGTAACGCAAGGCACAGACCACTGACAGCATTGCTAACATAAGATAGAGCATTGTTTCCATAGGGCCGCTACCATTCGACAAAACGAACGGGTTGAGCACCGCCGCGGCAAAGGTCAACAGGGCTCGGAGGTTTCGATCTGGTCGAACGACGTAAAAGATCACTGCAACGAAGACCATGGTGTAAAGCAGTGAGGCCGTGTTGACTAAGACGATCCCTCCTGCAGCATCAAGCAGTGCCGCTGTAATTTCATAGAGCGGCACGCCCCAGCTACGGCTCCGCACATAATGCAGATTGAGAATCTTGGGAAAGGTCGCATAAATTGAATCAGAATCGCGATCCTGTG
>CAYTRB010000024.1:0-29168 GCA_964440215.1 uncultured Methylocapsa sp. | reverse complement strand
GTCCGGTCGGGGCAGGAAACCTTACCAAAATGTTTCACGTGAAACATTTTGGTACGATTGACCCAAAAATTTTAGCAAGCAGCCGGTCCGCGCCGCCTCTCGGATTGGTGCGATTGGCAAGAGCAGATGTCTTTTTGCGGCGAAATTGGGGGAGGGGCGGTGGTGAGTGAGGACCCGAAGGAGCCAGCGAGCGGGGCAGGGGAGCCAAAGCCGCCGAAAATCAAGGCCGAGGACAATCCCTGGTATTTGCTCGCGACGCTTTATGGCGAGCCTGAGGGATCAATTCAATATCTTATAGAGAACGAATTGATGGCTAGAAATCGGATCGCCTGGAACCGGTACTTCGCGGAGGCGATACGAATAAAGCTCAGCGTGGAGGAGCAGCATGCCGCGGACGAACTGACTCCGTTCTCACCAGATGAATTGCATGGGGTCGCGGAGGCTTTCGCCGAACGCTGCAAAGTGTCATCGAAGAAATTTTCGCTTCCAGCGGCTACCGATCACATCAATTTTTCAAATGTCGAATTTGGGCAGAGAGTTTATTTTCAACGATATTACTTTAGTTGGCCGACTTTTTTCGACGAAGCGATCTTCTCCGGTTATGCCAGGTTTGACGGTGCGATCTTCTCCGATTATACCAGCTTTCGCGGCGCGAAATTTTCTAGACCGGGTGACTTTAAAAGGGCCAGATTTTCTGGGACGGCCAATTTCAACGGGACAATCTTCTTTGACTGGGCCTCCTTTGAGGGCTCGACCTTTGGCGGCCACGCGAGCTTCATCAACACAGAGATGAGAACAGATACCTCGTTTAACGGGGCGACCTTCAAAACTAATCCACCCGGGTTTTTCGGTGCCAAACTTCATCAAAGCACCGTGTGGCGTGGCGTCACGTGGCCACCTAAGCCAAAAAACAGGAATGAGGCCGGGCGCTTTATCGACGCATACGCCTGTCTCAAGCTTGAAATGGACCGGTTGAGAAAGCATGAGGATGAACTCGATTTTTTCGCCCTTGAAATGCAATCGCGCCGTGTCGAGCTAGGCTTTTGGCGGGGCCTGCCTTTCGCAATCTATAAATTCCTGTCCGATTACGGCCGCAGCTATATCCGGCCGCTCGCGGCACTTATTTTAGTCATGGCTATTGGGACATGGCTCATTTGGTATTTCGATCATGATTGCCCGTCTTGGGAAGCTCTTGGACTTAGCGCCGCGAATACATTGAGTGTCTTCGGGTTCCGCAAGGATTTTAATTTGGCGATTGATACTCCACTCACTGGACTCATAGTCCTTGCAGCCGTTCAAACCATCCTCGGAACCATTCTCCTCTTTCTTTTCGGGCTCGGCATCCGCAACAAGTTCCGCATGAAATAAGGGGCCGCTCTGGCCAGAGCCTCCCATTCATCTCACGGCAGACCCGAGCGCATCTGAACTTTGAAGTCAAGGACGCGCCGAAGGCGCGCGGCCTTCGGCCGTCTCGATCCTTGAGTTCAAAGTTCAGATGCGCTTTCCTGCCGCCGCGCGATGAATGGGTTTTTCCGCGCCATGCGCGCCAAGACAAATGCCGCTTGATGGACAGGTAGCGCAAGGGCTGGGCAAGATTAACCTCACCCCTCCCCAACACTCGCGAGCAGCCGCCGTGCTTTGGCGAGATGCGGGACGTCGAGCATCTCGCCCTCAAAGCTGATGACGCCGGCATGGGGCTCGGCCTCGAAGGCGGCGACGATGGCGCGCGCCTTGGCGATCGACTCTTCCGAGGGCGAAAACACTTCGTTAATGATTTCGATCTGGGCCGGATGGATCGCCATTTTGCCCACAAAACCGTCGCGCTTGGCCTCCTCGCATTCGAGGCGCAAACGCGCCAAATCGCGAAAATTCCCATGCACGGCGTCTATCGGCAAGACTCCCGCAGAAGCTGCCGCAAAGAGCGTCAGGCTGCGAACCAGCAGAAACGGAAAAGTATAGGTGCCATCGGCGCCGCGATTGGTCTCGGCGCCGAGCGCGGCGGCAAGATCCTCGGCGCCCCAGGTTAACCCTTCAAGCCGGTGACTCGCGCCCGCATAGGAGCCCAGGTTGAAGATGGCGGCCGGTGTCTCGGTGACGATCGCCATGATTTTCGTCGCGCCATCGGCAAGGTCGTGCTCGGCTTCCTTGACCGCGAGCAGCGCGCCAAGATGCTGAATCGATGCGCCATTGACGCTTTTGGGCAGAAGAATACCGTCCGGCGCCGCCCGCATCACAACGGCGAGATCGGCGTCTGTCAGCCCCGAGCTGAGCCCATTGACGCGCACGTAAAGACGCGGGCGCGATGCCTCGCGCAAGGCTGAAGCAAGGAAGCCGTGGGCAAGCTCGCGTGCCTTTTGCTTGGCTTCGGGCGCGATCGAATCTTCGAGGTCGAGGATGAGGCAGTCGGCACCGCTTGCCATGCCTTTCGCGAGTTTTTTTTCACTGTCGGCGGGAATGAAAAGCAGCGAGCGCATGAGGCACCTTTAGACTTCGATTGTGCGCGTTTTCATAAGCGCCTGGCGGCGGCACTCCGCAACAAGCTTGTCCTCTTGGCTGTAGGCGCGATGGAGGAACTCGACAATGCCGGCATTGGAGCGCGATTTCGACAGGCGCTTGCTCAAAATTTCGGTTGTGACATGCAAAGTGTCGCCCTCGAACAGGGGCGCTGGGAATTTCACCTCGGTCATTCCCAGATTGGCGATCGTGGTGCCGACCGAGAGATCGTTCACGGAAATTCCGATCATCAGACCGAGAGTGAAGATGGAATTCATAAGAGGCCGTCCCCATTCGGTTTCCGTCGCGCAATAATGGGCGTCGATATGAAGCGGCTGCGGATTGAGAGTCATGTTGGAAAACAGCATATTGTCCATTTGCGTGACGGTTCTTGTCAGCCGGTGCTCGATCACTGTGCCGGTGACAAAATCTTCGAAATAAATCCCGCCGCGCTTGTGGCGCTCGACGGGCAAGGGATCGCTCATTGGGTGCATCCAATATTTGAAGGATCTGACGGCAGTGCCGGGGCACGGGGCAGTAAGCCTCTATTTACCATGTTCGCGGAAACTGATTTTGAATTTTGATGTTAAATTCAGAAACGATGATGGCTCAAATATTCCTCGATTGGGTAAAGACTGCTTCCCCGGCAGAACGGGCAGAAGGTGCGGGCATGCTTGCGCACACCTTTCTTTATGGCGAGTTGGCGGAACCCGAGCGCGAGGAAGCAAGGCTTGTGCTGACCGCATTGCTTGACGATTCCTCGCCCCTTGTGCGCCGCGCCCTGGCCGATAAATTCGCGAGCGCCATTAATGTGCCGCATTACATGGTGCTCACGCTTGCCAGCGACCATCCGGATATTGCCGCTGTCGTGCTCGCGCGTTCGCCGCTGCTTTCCGATGCGGAACTCGTCGACTGTGCCGCCACCGCCGGTGCCTTCGTGCAATCGGCCATCGCTTTCCGGCCTTCGGTGTCGGCGCCGGTGGCAGCCGCTCTCGCCGAAGTTGGCGCTTGTGAAGCCTTGATTTCTCTTGCCGTCAATCCGGGCGCGGAATTGTTGGAGTTTTCCATCCGCCGGATGATTGAGCGCCATGGTCAAGACGCCGGTCTGCGCGCTGCGATTTTGACGCGGCCACGCGTGTCGGCGGCGCTTCGGTCGGACCTCGCCGGCGCGGCGGCAACGGCGCTTTCTGCCCGCATGACAGGCTTCGGCCGGATCCCGCAGGAAATCGCCCAGAGCCTGACGCGGGAAGCCTGTGAAAGAGCCAATGTTCAGATTGCCGCCGAGAGCACGCGCGAAGCAAATGGCACCTTGAGCTTCGTTGCGTATTTGCGTGGCTCCGGCCAATTGACGGCCGGATTGCTTCTGCGCGGATTGCTTTGCGGCAATAAACATCTCTTAGAGGCAGCGCTTTGTGAATTAACTGGGGTGGCGATGGCCCGCGTGGCGGGTTTCGTGGCCGAGCGCAAGGGCGTCGGATTCGCGGCGCTTTATCGAAAGGCCCAAATGCCCGAGCGCTTGCTGCCTGTTTTTGTCGCAGGCTTGGAGGCGGTTGCGAAATTCCATTGCTGCGGACCGAAGAACGCGCGACTGCAACTGCCTCTTGTCACCTCCATTTTAGAGGCCTGCGAATCTGTCAATCGTGGGGAACTGGACCAGTTGACGGCGCGGTTGCGCCGGTTGGAAGCCGAAGCCGCCCGGGACGAAGCCCGTGATTTCCGGCGCGCGGTGGCGCCAGAGTCTCAAGCAACGCGGGGTTATGAAGTTCCCCGCTTGCTTCCTCAGGCAACAATTCCAGCTTGGCTTGCCGAATCCGAAACGCTGGAAAAACCGATGACGCCGGCAAAAGCCGAAGCCTTCACGATCGATCTGGCGGCTTTTGAGGTGGAACTCGTGGCGGCGTGAGAGCTGCCGAAGCATCACCGGACAGCTGTTCGACTGTGGCTTAAGGCGTCATCGCCATGCATGAGACCGGCGCGTTTGGCATATTGCAAAAGCAGAATTGTCTTTGCGTCGACAATCTCGCCTTTGTCGATCATGGCCAGCGCTTCGTCGAGCGTTGGCTCCAGGACTTCAATATCCTCGCCTTCGTCTGCAAGCCCGCCACCCTTGCCGTTCCGGTCTCCCGCCGTGTATTGCGCGGCGAAGAAGGTGAGCTTTTCGGCAAAAACCCCGGGGCTCGTATAGGCCTCGAAAAGGCGGCGCGGGTTTCGCACGGTAAATCCTGTTTCTTCCTCGGCCTCTTTGATGATCCGGTTCTCAGCATCCTCACCGTCGAGCCTGCCGGCGCAGACTTCGATCAGACTTTCCCGGCCGTCTCGTAAAAATGCGGTTAGACGAAACTGCCGCACGAGGACGACCTGCGAGCGGCTTGGATCATAGAGCAAAATCGCGGCGCCATCGCCGGTATCATAGATCTCACGGATGATGCTTTGGAGGCGCCCATCGAAACGCTTGCGTGCGACATCGAATCTTTCCAGCAATCCGTTCCCGCGCGAAAGGATGTGCCGCCCAAGAATGCGAATATTGCTGTTCATCGTCTCAATATCCAAACTGTTCGCGCAAAATACGTTCGTTAAGGGAATGACCAGGATCGTGAAGAAGAACGAGATTGGTTGCATGGTCCATCGCAACCGCAATCTTGACGACGTTTTTCACTTCGAAATGATCGGCCACGGCAGCGACGGGGCGTTTATCTGCCTCGAGAATATCGATTGTAACATGTGCCGTATCGGGCAATAGCGCGCCGCGCCAGCGGCGTGGCCGGAAAGCAGCAATCGGCGTCAGCGGCATCAGAGTCGCATCGAGCGGCAAAATTGGTCCGTGCGCCGACAGATTATAGGCGGTCGAGCCGACTGGCGTGGCGACGAGCAGCCCATCGGCGATGAGTTCCGCGAGCCGCTCCTTTCCATCGATCGAAATCTGCATCTTCGCCGCCTGATAGGACTGGCGCAGAATCGAAACTTCATTGATTGCCCGCGCTTTGACGCTCTCGCCTTGCGTTGTGGTTGCTTCCATCAGCAAAGGATGCACGATGGACGCTTCTGCTTGGTCGAGACGCTGTTCGAGATCCGGGCCATGAAATTCATTCATAAGAAAGCCGACCGAGCCTTGTTTCATGCCATAGATCGGTTTGTTTTTGCCCATGAAGCGGTGTAGCGTCTGCAGCATGAGCCCATCGCCGCCAAGTGCAACGACGACATCGGCCGTTTCTGGCTCTACCGATCCATAACGCGCGGCGAGGCCTGCCTGTGCTGCATTTGCCTCTGGCGTTCCGGACGACAAGAAAGCAATTCGCTCGAAGCGATGTTTTGCGCTCATGCTTGGCTGCATGCGGTGTTGCTCCGGCCGCGGATCATTGTCATAGCCGGGAGCCGTCCCTGCTGTAAAGCCATCGCTTATTCGATCACATCCGCCTGGTCGCCGGCAAGAAGAAGCTGAGGAACTTGCGTGAAGGTCCAGGTTCCATTTTTCCGCTCAAAAACCCAGACGAGATCGACACGGCTAAACGGCCAATGTTGCGGTGCGGTTGTCTTATTTCCAAGAATGGCATTCGCGATGACCTGCATATTTCTGTGTTTCCATGCAATCAGCACAGCGCCTTTCGCCATGAGCGCTTTTTGAACAAGCGCCTCCTCCTCGCCTTCAAAATAGTCGCAATTCAAATCGGCTTGGATCAGCGCCGCAAGCGGCAACAAACTATGCTGTGGCCGAAGACTTGGTGCTGTGGGTCCGGCCTTGCAAGCAAACAAGACCTCCGGCCGTTCAAGGGCGGAATTTACAAAGTGGTTGTCACGCGGAGCAAAAAAACGCCCAAGCGCGCCAGCCCGCTGCCAGCCACGCACCGTGAGTTCCTCTTTATTCTTTACGCCTTCTTGGGTCACGCCGCGGATCGATTTGTCGGCGCTTGGCCTTTCCGCATGTCGAATCAGCATGATCTTGGCGCAGCTCATCGCGCTGACTCTCTATTTCCTGCTTCAACCGATTATGGTCTAGAGCCGATGATTAAGAAATATAAGCAGTTCGAGATTGGCCGGTTTCGCCACTTTTCGCGGGTGAACAATCGCTGATCGATTGAATGGTTTTCTGCTGAAAAAATATCACCCTTTCCGGCGGCGGGTGCGGGCCATTCACATAAGGCGCCTCTTCGAGGTTCAGAGATTCGTGCGCCGCTCTTTTGGGCTCCTGGTGGGCACAGAGGCGGATTGCTCTAGGTTGCCATATCGAGAGCGATATTTCTCATAATAGTAATTGCTACGATGGCGTTCGTAACGGCCAATCGTAGTCATATCGACCTTGTTCAGGATGACGCCAAGGAGGCGCTCGTAAATCTCCGGCGCGTTCGATAGACCGTGTCTGATGAGGTCGACCTTGGTGCAACCCCATTCGACGACACAAATATAAGCATCGATAAAGTTTGTCGACGCACGCGCGTCAATCACAGGGATTAACGGCGGCAAGTCGACGATGAGATAATCATAGTTGTCGTGCAAGACTGTGATCAGTTTCTTCATTGCGTCGGAAGCAAGCAACTCGTTGGTATGAGGCATGTTAGACTTTGCCCCCGCGGGAAGAAACCGCAAACCGCTTCGCTGATCGAGCAGAAGAATCTCATCGAGCGATTTCCAGCCAGCCAAGACATCGATGAGCCCCGGCCCGTCAAAACCGAGCTGACGTGACAGGGTTGGATTGCGCAGGTCGGCGTCAATTAGAATCGCATGACTTCCACTATGCGCAATGAGTTGCGCATAATTGGCCGAGATTGTTGACTTGCCTTCGCCGGGAAGTGTGGAAAGAATCCCCATGACTTTCTTGGCCTTCAAAATCCCGCTTAGATCGCTCGTTACCTTGACTGCGCGCAAGGCTTCACTAAAACCTGAAAACGGCTGATCCAGGACGAGCTCGAAAATAGCTTGTGAACGCATGAGTAACGCCGGGGCTGGGTGCTCCAGCGCGGTTTCTGTGACCTTCAAATTTGCCACGCTAGGGCTGGAACCCGCCGCCGTCTTTATCAGCGGCAGCAACGCGAGACAGCTGACTTGCAATTCCTCTTCGACTTGTGCGCTTGAACGGAAAACCCGGTCGAAGACCTCACGCAGTGCCCCAATCCCGAAGCTAAGCATCGCGCCGCCAACCATGGCGATCAGCAGCACGAGTGATGTTTTCGGATAGCTCTTCGATAAGGGGGCGTCGGCGGCCCCAACAATGCGCGCCTCGGTGATCGGGAAGGATTGCTGTTGAACTCCCTCCATGTAGCGCTGGAGGAAATAATCGTGGAGTGTCTTCGAGGTTTGTGCGGCGCTTTCCAATTCTCGCAACTGGACTTGTGCTTGATTCGTCACCTGTGTTTGGGAAACGGCGCTGCCGAGGCTGTTACGGAGGCTTTGTTCCCGCGCAAGAGCGATTTCGTAATCGCTCTTGTAGCTTTGCTCGATCTTGGACATTTCATCCTGGATCGAATGCTGGAGCTCACGCATTGACGTGCGCAAAGCGATAACGGACAGATGGTCGGACCCATATTTTTGAGAGTAGATCGCCATGCGGGCCGCTAGGCTGAGGTATTCACCCCGTAATTTGACGATGATTGGGTTATTCAGCGCATCCGAGATTGAAGCGTCGGGAACGTCTTGCTTCATAACTTCTTGAATACGACCGTAGCGGGCCTTGGCCTCGGCGGTCGACGCCTGTGCGAGAATGAGCTGGCTGTTGACCTCCGAGAGTTGCTGGTCATTCATCAATTGGCCATTTGCGCCGCTATCGATGATGTTATGTTGCTTGCGGAAATCAACCACAGCCTGTTGTTGGGCAGCGACTTCAGAACGCAGTTCCTTCAAGCGATCCTGCAGCCAAATACTCGCCCGCCGCGTCTCTTCGTATTTGGAATTGAGTTCGTCATCAATATAGGCTTCCGCGATCGCATTCGCGATCTTGGCGGCTTTCTCTGGGTTGACCGATTGAACGTTGATTTCCATCACATAACTCAGGCCCACCCGGGTAACCATCCGAATGGCATTGAAGGTTCCAAGCACGCCTTTTTCCAACCGCGCCCGTTTCAGGTCCTGATCATCTACCGACTGCGACTGGGTCGCAAATAAACCGCGCACGCGGTTGATAAGAGCGCCAATAAGTCCAGGGGGTTCTCCGACGAATTCGGGATCTTCGGTCAGATGCAGTTTGTTGATGACGGCACGGCTCACATTGTCTGACTTCAGAAGCTCTATTTCAGTTTGCACCATAGAAGCGTCGACATTGACTTCATCGCGTGTCGTAGTCTGAGGATTAAGCATTTGCAGTTTGCGGGCGTCGATCACCATCGAGGCGGTGGCAACATAAGTTGGCACTGTTGTGTATAGATAAAGAAATGTGAGCGCCAAGCTCAAGACCATGAACACGATCATAATCGGCAATTGATGCCGAATGACCCGCAAATAAAAATTGCGCGGTCCTGCATCCAAAGGACTCACGCCCTTAGAACGGGCCTCGTCCGACAGGAGACTCTTATCGACTTTTAGCATACGATTCATATCACTCTTCGAAACTTTAGTGTTGCCGCAAAATTCCGTGTTGCAGTTGCAACCCGGGCGCCGACCTCGACGAGATGGTGCCCAATAAACGGGCCGTAAACAAGGTTTCCTACGAATGCCCCACTGTCCAGCATGCCATTGCTCGGTTTTGGGCCTATTATTAGTTTACGGATCGCCATTGGATGCGGCCGTATGTTGTCGGGCAGCCCCGTCGGGCGCGCAAGAATTATGCTCGCCTTATAGCGGGCACGCTTCGTTAAAAGGTGGTCCAGCTTTGAAACAGGTTGCGGCGCCGTATTGAAGTCGAACGCTTGCTGGCGCGGACTCAGAAAGGCTATGCACTGGACCTGTCCCAACGGTTCTATGATGTATTATAGAGAATATACATTATAGAACTTCGGTTTACTAGAGCTTTCAGAGAGTCGTGTTTGCTTTTTTGCCGCACGTACTCAATCCGTGGTCCCGGGAACTAGCGACATAATCAAATTTAGGTAGAGCTGTGCGCTTTTCGTCCATGAAAAACAAGCGGCTTGGCGGCGGCCCTCGGCGCGCAAAAAGGCTGCTAGGTCTTGATCCACATGCAGCCGCTTGATTTGTTCGAGCCATGCGCGCGGTGATTTTGGATCCGCATAAAGCGCGGCGCTCCCGCAAACTTCCGGCATGCTCGCGCAGTTCGACGCGATTACCGGACAACCGAGGGCCATGGCTTCGAGAGCCGGCAAGCCGAAACCCTCCGTCAGTGAGGGAAAGGCAAAACAAAATGCGTTTCTATAAAGCGCCGCAAGATCGTCATCAGTGACAAAACCTAGCATGCGAACATTTGGTGCGGCGGATTGTTCAACCGGAGAAAAATACCGGTTTGGTGCACCGGCCACCAGAAGATCGAGGCCCAAGGAATCGAGTTCCTTTGCGAGGTCAAACAGGATCTGAACGTTCTTGTGTTGCGCACGGCTGCCGAGCACAAAGACGAAAGGGCGGTTGCCAGAAAGGCTCGACGCATAGACGGAACGGTCCGGACGCCAACGCTCGACATGCTCGTGACCATTGGGAATGACCGTGATTTTATCTAAAGGGCAAAGCTTGAATTGATCCAACATTCGGGCCGAAAAATTTGAGACCGTAACAACACGCGCCGCTCTTTTCGCCAAGATGGGCAGGATCGTTTTGTAATAAACGCGAAACGCAGTACTGTAGCTTTCAGGAGCCAGGTAAGTATTCACATCGTGGATGCAAATGACATGATTAGATGATAATATCGGTCCTATATTACCGAGGCTAAGCAAAACACCTTTCGACATTATTGGTAAGACGCACTGCGTCCATGCCGGACCACCCACGCGGCCAAGAGTTGGCAGAACACCGACCGCATGAAGATCAAGGCTATGAGCGCCAGAGGATGGGATGATGATCTTGGCCGGTAGGGCCGAGCGCCATGGCTCGTCTTGGAGGAGAGCATCCAACGCCAAAACAATCTCGCGGCTATATCTTTGCACGCCGGTGAGGTTTTGAGTGAGAAAGCGACCGTTGATCGTCAGGAGTTGTCGCACGCGCGGCAAACTTGCTGTCGAGACTGATGCATCAATTAGCATAGCCGGAAATCTCGGCACGAGAGACACCGGCGGGCGCACTCAGCGCCCGTACTGGGCTGTCAAATACCGGCGGCTTCGAAGTGGCGATCTGCAACACCCAATCCTCAACTCCGGCTTCCCTCTGGGTACCAGAAGAGCCTCTTTGCAAGCGCCAGAAGAAAAGTTCTTTATCCCGCGGACCTCCAAGCGATCCAATGAGCTGGCCGCTCCATCCCTCGAAACGCCCGATGGCGACGTTTCGATAATATTGTCCATGCTTAAATCTGCCGCGAACAAAAAACACATTCGCTCCAATCACCGGACGTCCTATCCATTTCAGGCCGGACCAAAATCCATACCGGTGAATACGCAAGACGTAACCGATCCCCCTCCCATACTTCCGGCCTTTTCCCTGCATACCGGCTTCCGCTTCAATGTCAAAGGTTGCGTGATAACCATAAAGTGATGGATCAATAAATATCCAATCTGTCACTTCGCCAATGCGCGGAGCATAATGTCCTGCCCTTCACAAGCTTACCAGGGTGTTGAAGCTCCGATACCGATCTCGGGATCGAATCCGTTGAGTGCCATAGGCGCAGTTCTCTTGAAAGACAAAGTCCATTCTATCCCGGTCGTCCAAACATTGGCTCGAGTGATGGGTTGAGCGGTTCTTTCGTATCTTCCATTGATGCTGCGCCCATCTTGGACGGACACCCGGCCGGAAAAAAGTCCGCGCCGGTCGCGGCCATGAGGCACACTCCCCGTACGAGGAACCAGGACGGATACCAGCAGTCGTCGTCAGGAAAAACGATAACCGAGCCTTGGGCAATTTGCCAGCCAGTATTGCGGCCCCGGCTAAGACCCGTTTCTCCGGGCTTAGCAGGCGCCTCGGGGGATCGCCATCGCTTGTCTTCGAAAAGCGGATTGAGACCATTATCGCGGTTCTGACCCACTACGATTACCTCGGAATTCTTGCGCTCTTTCGTCAATAGACTTTTAAACAGCCCTTCGAGAGGCGGGGTCCGTCAGAGAGTATAAATAACAAGTCAGATCAATACGTTATGATTAATCACGGCATCGCTTTCGCTCATGTTCAAATCACTTGCGGATGTTTCAATCACGTGTTCGCGTTTGGAGCCCAGACCGCTTATCAAGAAGAGGGCGTGCGACCGAAGGTCACAAGGAGCTACCGTCGCGGCAAAGCTCGCACGCTATATTGAATACCGTGTTAGCACAATCAATATTCATTATTTAATATCAGCGATAAACTCTTTGGGGATTATCCCATTAACACACGTATGAGTTTGTGAGATATTCGCTGTCAAAGGAGATCGCTATGACTACCCGCAAGCGTGGTCGCCAAAGCCAAGCCGGAACCTTAGTTAGTGACGGTCAGCCGTGTTCGGCTCTCGAGTTCTTTGCCGAATTTGCAGATGATGACGCGTGTCTGACTCGCATTATGGAAGTTCGCTACGGTCTTCGTCATGTTTGTGGGCATTGCGGCAGAGAAGCGACGTTTCATAAGCTAACGGGACGCCGCGCTTATTCTTGCGCGGCTTGCGGCGACCATGTCTATCCATGCGCTGGCACGATCTTTCAGGACAGCCGGACGCCACTACAAACATGGTTCTATGCAATCTACCTCTTTATTGCGACACGCCAGGGCGTCGCTGGAAAGGAACTGCAACGCACGCTCGGTGTAACCTATAAAACCGCTTGGCGTATGGGCCAGCAAATCCGCACGCTTATGGCCTCAGTGGATGGGTTTAGGATTCTTAAAGGCCATGTCGAACTTGATGAGGGCTATGTCGGCGGTCATCGGGCTGGCAAGCGCGGGCGCGGCGGTGCCGAAGGTAAATCGATTGTCATGGGCATGGCAGAGCGCGGGTGCACAGACGTGCTTTCTGTGTAGCTCGCTATAGTTAAGGCTTAAAATATCTCCTTAAACGCTGTTTCAGTTTCAGATCGCGCTACGTGTGTCAATGGGATAAGCGCCTAATCTTTTGGGTAGTATAGTCGCTATATCTTATGTATGATAATTTTGTGACGGATATACAAAAGGTAAAAGGTAAAAGGTAGAGGTGTAATGCGGCCATGAATGTTGTCTATTACTTGTCCTATGACCCGAAATCTTACTGCGGGGTAGGCGATTACACCGAGAAACTGGCCGAGGCTCTTGCCGCTCTTGGAGTCCGCGCTGAGATCGATAGGAAACCCAACTGGTCGCTAAGGCGCCTCGGCAGTTTGCGCAGAGTATTCTCAGAGAAAGACAGTATTGTCCACCTCCAATACCCCACCCTCAATATGGGGGCATCATTAACGCCAGCGATGCTTCCGCTTGTGTGTCCCAAGAGCCGGCTGTTTACGACATTCCACGAGTTTCACGTGTTCAATCCGTTGAGAAGGATGGCTTTTCTCTCCCAAGCGATCATTGGCAGCAATCTCATTTTTACGAATGAATACGAACGGCGCTATTTCCAGCGCTTCTTCGCGGCATATAGCGGCGCGGCTTCGGTGATTTCTATCGGTAACAACATTTTCAGCGGGGTACAACAACCAAAGCAGAGACGCGATAGGATTATATACTTTGGACAGATTTATAAATACAAGGGTATTGAGGATTTTATCGAAACTGTGCGCCTGCTTAGGGCGCAGAATAACAATCTTCCTTGCGCGATCATTGGCGCCCTTGGCGATGCCGATACCCCAATTGCGAAACTGATAGTCAAAATGGCAAAGACGCTTGATATCGAGCTGAAATTCAATCTTTCAACCGAAGCCGTTGCGGATGAGTTGAACACTTCAAATATCGCACTTCTTCCATTTCCTGACGGTATCAGCGCCAAGAGGGGATCGGCTTTAGCCTGTCTTGAGCACGGTTTGACAGTCATAAGCAAACACTCGGACAAGACGCCGTCCTGGCTCGGCCAGACAACATATTCCATGACGCGACCTGCGGATGCCGTCGCGACGATCAACGCCATTCTCAATGGAAGCTATCCTGCCTGTCCCGCCCCTGAAATTCTTTCGGCGGAACTCGCCAATCGCAAATGGCCCAACATCGCCAAACAGCACCTCGATCTTTACGAGGTCTCGTTACGCAATGCCCGTGCGCATGGGTAAATGCTAGGACGTTTGCTTTGGCTACAGGTCGCCATTTAAGGCTATCCTCAAAAAACATGGCTAAAACCGCTTGATTAAAACGGATGAACTAGTGAGCGTTGGGTTTGAAATCTCTTTGGCTTTTATCGAACCGCCAGTGGCCTTGCAACGCTTGTCGTTTCATGGTGGGCGACCCGGGCTTCAAAGCTGCCGCGTCCACCTAGCAAACGATCTCAGACCAGCCATTTTTAATCCCTGGCCTTCCGTAACCAAGTTTTGGGTCGATAGCCGATCTTTTCAGCGACATGGCCGGTGTATAAGCGGTTTGAGAGAATTCCGGCCGACCAAGCAAGAGACGCTGGCGCTCCGAGCCTTTCACTTGAGCTCAAGGATACGTTTTGGATGAAGGCGTCCGCGAAGGAAATCGGCAAAGCCCAAGGCATTGCCGTAGGCGCGGCCGCGCCTGTCGACCCATGGCTCCGGCCAAATCGATTTCATGAAATTCGCCCCGACGTTGCGAACAACCTGGCGCAGGGCGCCACCCGCTCGCGTAGTGCCCTTGCGCCAAAGGTAATAGGGGTTCGCGATTTGTGAATAGCCAAACCGAATGCCCGATGTGCGGCCCCCCTTGACGCCTAGATGAACGCCGGTCATCCGCATGTTTAGAACAATGCTGCCATAGACCGCAAGCTGGCGACAGAAATCCACGTCTTCTGCCCAGCCATAAAGAGGCAGGTTTTCGTCGAAGCGAAGGCCGTGTGCGTGTACCGGTTCGAGGCGCACCGCCATGTTGCAGCCATAGGCAGTAAACCGTTTGAGCAAGGGCGAAGCGGTTTTCGGCAACTTGTGGGCTGCCAGGATGGCCCTTGCCGCGGCTAGATCGAGACCCGGCCCAATGATGCCATCAGCGATGACGTGGCCAGTCGCAGCCACAATCAAGTCATTTGCCGCGAAACAATCTTCGACTTCGGCGAGATAGAATGGCTCCGCGAGGAAATCGTCGTCGAAGAACATCAGAATATCGAAGTCCGCCGCCGCATCGAGAATTGCATTGCGCTGCGCGGTCAAACCGCGCGAACCCTCGACCACATGGACGGGAAAGGGCAATTGCCCTGATCGTGAAGCGTCAAAGTCCGTTGCCGCCGCCGGACAAATGAACAGCGCCTCAGGTAATCGTTTCTGGCGGGTCAGCTCAATCAAAGCTTCTGCCAGAATCAAAGGGCGATTGGCGGTCGCAATCCCCACCGCGATTCTTAGACCAGATCGCATTTAAAAATCCGCACCATGTACAGTGTTGCTATATCGCGATTTGTTAGCACTGGGCCGATGCCAGATCAAGGGGCAGCTTCGGGTTATACTCGATATAACATAGACTCTATGCATTAATAATTTCAAATACCTGAAAGTTTGATCACACCAATTGCGGCGCATTATCACCTTGACCTTCGCAGTCAACCGATAAGGCGCCTTGGTACAACAATTGCCTCATTTCATACGTTAGGATCGGCAAAATCAACCCATTCCACATGATCGGAATGGCGATTCGTGATGATGATCGTTGATAATCATCATTGATAATGATATATAAAGCATGTTCCATAATGCGATTCGAGACGCAGAAAAAAGGCAACGGCCGATGGATCGCATTCTGATCGTTTCAGGGCATGATTTTCGTAGCCCGCGCAAGGCAAATATCCATTTCATTGCGCGGGAGCTTGCCAAATCCGCATCGGTGCGGTTTCTCTCACTGGGCTACAGCAATCTATCTCTCATTAAGGGAGATCCACGTTTGGAACTGGCCGGACAGGCCAATGTCGCCAGCTATCACAATGGTGTCGAATGCTTCCTTTGGAAGACTTTCATTCATCCCTGCAACATAGGGGCCCCTTCGCTTCGCTGGTTCGAACGTGCACATTTCAGGTACTACAGATCACATCTCCCTCAGCTGGCGTTAAGCTGGATACGCGATGCGGGGACTGTAATTGTCGAATCCGGATTGGGTGTTGCTTTTATCGAATTGATCCGACAAAGCAGCCCCGAAGCCCGCATCATCTATAACGCGTCCGACGATCTCACGGTGCTTGGCTGCTCTCCTTTTCTGCTCTCGGAGCTGAGCCGCGTCGCTAGATACGTGGATTGGGCCCGTATCCCGTCAAAGGCACTTGCGCGAGGATTTTCAAATGATCTTCCTCTCTTCTTAATTCCTCACGGAATTGATTTCCAAGTTTGGGAGCAAGAAGAGACATCGCCATATGAAAGCGGTATTCACGCCGTGTCGGTGGGGTCCATGCTTTTTGATGAAAGCTTCGTCGCGTCGGCGGCGGAACTATTTCCCGAGGTGCAATTCCATATTATCGGCCCGGGTAGAACTAGCCGGGCACTTTCGCGCGCAAACATCCATGTTTATGGAGAGATGAAATTCGCCAAAACGGCGAAGTACATTAAACACGCGAAGTTTTGTATAGCTCCCTACCGGCGTAATGAAAATGCCACATATCTGGCTGACACGTCGATGAAATTAATTCAGTATGATTTTCTTGGGCTTCCCGCTGTTTGTCCCTCTTTCGCGACGGGCAAACACCCTAACCGGTTCGCTTACGAGCCGGGCGACCTGGCCTCTATAAAAAGAGCCATTCAAACTGCTATGCGCCAAGGAAGGCATCAACCCGGCCATTATCGCAGCTGGGCGGATGTCGCCAATCGCCTCATCAATCCGGACGCCTATCCTGACACTCAGCTGCTGAACCCGGATGGACGCAATAGGGCGACTCTTTCGAGGGCGGTCGCGTAACCGGAGCCAATAGCCGTCAGTTCATACACGCCGGCGAGCCAGTGCGGAGGGCTGTGTCGAGAGTTGCAGCGGCATGTGGCGGGAGGACGTGCTGTTTAGTTCAAGTCCAGGCCTGAACCAGGCTGGCTGCGTACTGCGCCGATGATTCCGATTCTCAGGCAAATCGGCCACATTCCAAGATTGGTGGATAACCCATTGGTCTTTGCGGCCAACCGTACCCCTTGGGTGTCTGTACTGGATAATGTTCCGAGCTGGCGGCAATCCATTCCCATTGATTATCCTCGCCCGCATGTGTACTGACAAAGGGCAATTCAGCCGATGAAACTCAAGCTCGGCGCCTTTCGCGGAGTTTGCAATGCGAACACTGTTAATGTTTCGATCCCTATTTGGCACAGCGAGCCTTCCAGCATCTGTCCTGCTCACCGCGCTAGCCCTTGGCGGCTGCAATCAAACCTCTGGCTCCACGGCACCGGTCGCGACGGCGGCGCCTCGAGCCTTGGCTCCGCCGAACTGGCCGGCATTGCCCGAAGGCGCTGGCTGCACCAAGGAGCTTACCCATTATCAAACCGTGCTTGACGCCGATGTCGGCACGGGAAATGTCAACCGGTCGGTCTATGATCAGATCGAGATCGAATTGGTTCCCGCTGCGAATGCCTGCGCCGCAGGTCATGATAACGAAGCCCTTGCCATGATCCGGTCAGCAAAAGTGAAGCACGGCTATCGCGCATGATTGTGCGGGCCGCGCAAACGGGCGATCCTGGCTCATTTATTATGCAGCGGCCGGCGCAATAGACGGTGGTGAGCGCCCGGAAACCGGCTGCAAGGCCGGTGCCTTGGGGACATGGCAAACCCCGGCGAGATTCCCGCCGCCATGTTGCGGCGGACGATTTCACTTAGTGCATGCTCTGCGCAAAAGATGCAGACTTTTTAGATAGGATCATGCAAAGCAAAGAAATGGAGACCATGAGTGATTCCTCTTGAAGTGATCATGGTCTAGTGTCCGAAGTGGTTTTTCTCCTGCTTTTCATCGGTTTGAGAAATCTCTTCGTGCGGGAAAACCATTCGAGTACGCATGATGGCCTTGCCACGCCGCTCTCCGGCCGTTCTTCAATCAGACCTTGAGGGCGGGCGCTTCCTCATTGTCGAGGCACGCTTTTACGAGGATATTGCCGCGATGTTGCTGGAAGGCGCGAAGCTGGCCTTCGCAAAAGCGGGGGCTTTGATCGATTTCGTAGAAGTGCCTGGTGCCCTCGAAATTCCAATTGCCATGGCGATCGCGCTCGATCATGCCGAAGCGGCGCAACGGCCTTTCGACGGGGCGGTCGCACTCGGTTGCGTTATTCGCGGTGAGACGCATCATTTTGAGATCGTCGCCAACGAGAGCGCGCGCGCGCTCATGCAACTCGCGATCGGCCGCAAGCTTGCCTTCGGCAACGGCGTTTTGACCGTCGAGAATCAGGCGCAGGCTTTGTCGCGCGCCGATCCCCGGCAAGGCGACAAGGGCGGCGATGCCGCGCGAGCGGCACTTGCGATTCACCGGCTGAAGCTTGGGCTAAATATTGAAATCGGGGCGCCTTGATGGCCAACGCCGACCAGCGGTCCGCCGCCCGTCTCGCCGCCGTTCAGGCCCTCTATCAAATGGAGGTTACCGGGAAAGGCTTGAAGGAGACTCGCAACGAGTTCGAGTCGTTCTGGATCGGCCATGAAATCGAAGGTGTGCGCTATAAGGATGCGGAAATCGCATTTTTCGACGATATTCTGGCGGGTGTTGTCTCTTCTCAGGGTCCCATCGACAGAGTTATCGACAATACCTTGGCGGCCGACTGGCCCTTAGCGCGGATCGATTCCGTCATGCGGGCGATCTTGCGCGCGGGTGCCTATGAAATCAAGCAGCGGGCTGACGTTCCCGCACGTGTCTCGATCAAGGAATATGTCGACGTCGCTGGCGCTTTTTTTGGCACGGAAGAAGCCGGAATGGTCAATGCGGTGTTGGACGCCGTGGCTCGCCAGTGCCGCGCGGCTGAATTTAAACCACGCGGTTAAATTGGAAAGCAATGCCGCGTCCTTCGGAAGATGAATTGATCGCTACTTACTTCGCGCCGCTCGCGGGGCCGGGAGCTTTTGGCCTCCGCGACGATGCCGCGATCCTCGTCCAGCGCCTCGGACAAGATATTGTAGCGACCACGGATATGCTGACTGCAGATGTGCATTTTTTCGACGGCGATCCGCCTGGAGCGATCGCGCGAAAGGCCTTGCGGGTCAATCTCTCCGACCTTGCCGCCAAGGGCGCCGAGCCGCGCGGGTTTCTCCTCGGCCTTGCGTTGCCCGGGGATTGGACGGCCGATTGGCTCGCGGGATTCGCGCAAGGACTTGGCGAGGACGCTGCGGCCTATAACTGTCCGCTCTTGGGCGGCGACACCGTTAAGAGTCTTGGGCCGCTGGTTATTTCGATCACTGCGCTCGGCGCGGTTCCGGAGCAGAAAATCGTTTTACGCGAAGGCGTCGCGGCAGACGATCTCCTTTATGTGACCGGGACGATCGGGGATGCCGCGTTGGGCTTGCAATTACGCGCTAACGCGGCGCAAGATACAGCATGGACGCAAAGCGTCAGCCAAGCTGACGCCGCCTATCTTGCCGGCCGCTACTTTCTGCCACAGCCGCGGCTTGGCTTGCGCGAGGCGCTGCAGGCCTATGCCCACGCGGCTATGGATATTTCGGACGGACTTGCGGGCGATCTCGCAAAACTCTTACATTTAACCGGAATGACAGCCGAGGTCGTGACCGCCGATGTTCCGCTTTCCAAAGCCGCGCGCAAACTCCTGCGTCATGTGCCCTCTCTCCTCCAAACGATTATGACCGGGGGAGACGATTATGAACTCCTTTGCGCCGTGCCGCCTTCCGCTAGTGCTGCATTCGAAGCACGTGCCTTTGCCGCGGGACTACCGGTTCACAAGATTGGCACGGCCAAGCCGGGCCATGCGCCGCCGGTGTTCAAGGATCCCGATGGCCAGAAATTGGTCTTCGCACAAGCTTCCTACCGGCATTTTTAACGGTTAGGCGCGAGAGGATGCCAGAACCGCACAAAGCGCAATTGCACGGTGCGGCGGTTTCGTATAGGCCGTGCCAAGAACGCGAGGCCGAGGCTTCGCCAATTTTCTTAAACGAACATTAGGTGGCAACACATGAATTCCCTATGGGTTGTGATTTTCGCCGGTCTTTTATCTATCGTCTATGGTGTCGTTACATCATCAAAATTATTAGCCGCTGATGCCGGCTCGGCGAAAATGCAGGAGATCGCGGGGGCGATCGCCGAGGGCGCGCAAGCCTATTTAAAGCGCCAATATTTGACGATTGCAGCCGTCGGCATTGTTATTTTCCTGGCCTTTGGCTTCCTCGTCTCCTGGCCGCTTGCGGTTGGATTTCTGATTGGAGCGGTCCTGTCGGGCGCGGCCGGGTTCATCGGCATGAATGTCTCGGTGCGCGCCAACGTCCGCACCGCCCAAGCCGCGTCGCAATCGCTTGGCGCCGGTCTCGACATTTCCTTCAAGGCGGGCGCCGTCACCGGGCTTTTGGTTGCAGGCCTCGCCCTGCTTGGTGTCGCCGTCTATTATTACATTCTCACCGGGCCGCTCGGCCATGCACCGGAAAGCCGCGAGACGATCGACGCGCTGGTTGCGCTCGGTTTCGGCGCCTCGCTCATCTCGATCTTCGCCCGTCTTGGCGGCGGCATTTTCACCAAGGGCGCCGATGTTGGCGCCGATCTCGTCGGCAAGGTCGAAGCCGGGATCCCCGAGGACGATCCCCGTAATCCGGCGACGATCGCCGATAATGTCGGCGATAATGTCGGCGATTGCGCTGGCATGGCCGCTGATCTGTTCGAAACCTATGTGGTGACGGTGGTCGCCACCATGGTGCTCGCCGCGATTTTCTTCACAGGCCAGCCGGTGCTTCATGACGCCATGCTTTATCCGCTGGCGATCTGCGCTGCTTGCATCGTCACATCCATCGCCGGGACGTATTTCGTCAAGCTCGGGCCTAACAATTCGATCATGGGAGCGCTCTATAAGGGTCTGATTGCCGCCGGGCTCTTGTCGATCGTCGGGCTTGCCCTCGCGACTTGGCTTACGGTCGGCTTCGGGACCATTGGCTCGGCGGATGGTGGCACCCCGATAGAAGGCTGGCGTCTTTTCCTCTGCGGCCTCATGGGACTTCTGGTCACGGGTCTCATTGTTGTCATTACCGAATATTACACTGGCACCGGCAAACGTCCGGTCGTGTCTATCGCCCAGGCCTCGGTCACCGGACATGGCACCAATGTTATCCAGGGACTCGCGGTCTCGCTCGAATCGACCGCACTGCCGGCCCTCGTCATCATCGGCGGAATTATTTTTACCAGTCAGCTCGCCGGGCTCTTCGGCACGGCGATCGCGGTGACCACCATGCTCGGCATCGCGGGCATGATCGTCGCGCTCGACGCCTTCGGACCGGTGACCGACAATGCCGGCGGAATCGCCGAGATGGCCGGTCTGCCCAAGGATGTCCGGCAGGTGACCGACGCGCTCGACGCGGTTGGCAATACGACGAAGGCGGTGACCAAGGGCTATGCGATCGGTTCGGCCGGACTCGGCGCCTTGGTTCTCTTCAATGCCTATAGTCACGATCTCAGCTTTTTCGCCGCGAACCCCGATCAATTTCCCTATTTTAAGGGCATGGGCGCGGTATCCTTCGACATATCGAATCCTTATGTCGTGGCCGGGCTGATTTTTGGCGGTATGATCCCTTACCTCTTCGGCGGCATCGCCATGACCGCCGTCGGCCGGGCTGCGGGCTCCGTTGTCCAGGAAGTGCGTCGCCAGTTCCGCGAGAAGCCGGGAATCATGCAAGGAACCGAGCGTCCGGATTATGGCCGCGCGGTCGATATGCTGACCAAGGCGGCGATCAAGGAAATGATCGTGCCGTCGCTGCTGCCGGTGCTGGCGCCGTTGGTCGTGTATTTTGGCGTCAAGCTGATTTCCGGTTCAAAGGCGTCGGCCTTCGCAGCTTTGGGCGCCTCGCTCCTTGGCGTCATTGTCAACGGTCTTTTCGTGGCGATTGCGATGACATCGGGCGGCGGCGCCTGGGACAATGCCAAGAAAAGTTTCGAGGATGGTTTTGTCGACTTGGACGGCGTCACGCACTTCAAGGGCGGCGACGCGCATAAGGCGTCGGTGACTGGCGATACCGTCGGCGACCCTTACAAGGACACGGCCGGTCCCGCTGTCAATCCGGCGATCAAGATTACCAACATCGTCGCGCTCTTGCTGCTCGCGATCCTCGCCCATTGAGGCAAGCGTCTAGCGAGAGCAGCGCGCGTTAGACTATGGGTGCGCTTCGTGTTGAAGCACACCTATGATTTCAGAGTTTGTTTGCCGGCTCATCGAACCCGGCAATCTGCAACTTTCGGACTAACATCCTAGAAATGCAGAAGATTGATGAACATGCCCTTCAGGAAGGTCGATTCGGCGCCGGCCGTCGGTGTCGTGCGCGACACGAAATCGATGAGCTTGCCGTCCTGCATGCCGTAATTGGCAACCCGCTCGACCTTCTTGTCCTTGGTGAAATAGACTGCGAAGACACGCTGGTCGGTGACCCTCGGCGGCATGAAGCCAAGGCCGCGATCCGTAATCTGGGTTACATAGTACCAGGCATCGCCACCGACGGTGGATGTCGTCGTCGGCGATCCCAAAAGGACGAGGATCTGTTCGGCGGAAGCCCCGACCTTGACCTCGTCGGCTGTTTTGGGGTTGAGCTGATACCCATGGACGACTTGCCCGTCATAGCCAAGGCAGCCCCCGAGCTCCAGCGTAAGCACCGCCAAAAAAGCCAGTTTTGCGGCGCCCGGCGCCCGGCGGCATCCGCGCCGTTTCCGCGCCTTAACAAACTCCATTCTTCAAGCCTCCGAGTTGAGCATTTTGCCGGAACACACTGCTGTTGGGCCGAAAAAAGCTACGACGCATTAAAATTCCACAAAATTAATAAATAAATTGCCTCAAACTTTTGGGATTGTCAGCGCCGCAATGCCCACTAAAAGGGTGCTGGCCTGGCCTGGCGGGGGTCCCCGAGATATCCCAGCCCTTGCGTTTGGTCGCGCGATGCCTAGCCTTCGCTTCAGCGAAAAGCAAGGTTCGTCGTTCACCTAAACCGGCAGGACAGCTGCCTTCCGATGGAAATACCATGGTTTTCCGGCTCTTCCGGCGTTCGGCCAATCAAAACCTGATCGACCGGCTTCGTGGCGAGATCGTGGCGGCGGCCCGCGATCCCGTGCTTTTCACGGAGTATGGCATCGAGGACAGTTTGGAAGGCCGTTTCGAGGCGCTCGCCTTGCATGCTGCTCTTGTCTTGCGCCGCCTTAACCGCATGACGCCGCCAGCGCCCGAAATGGCCCAGGATCTCACCGACGCCCTCTTCTGCTCCTTCGACGCAGCCTTACGGGAAATGGGGGTAGGCGACACGGGTGTCCCGAAGCGCATGAGAACCATCGCGGAAGCATTTCTCGGCCGCGCTGGGGCCTATGACCGGGCCCTTAATAGCGGCACGCCGGAGCTTGCTGCCGCGCTGACGCGAAATATCTACGATGGCCGCGGAAATCCGGACAGGCTTGCGCGCTATGTGGAAGCCTCTAACCAAGCCTTGACCGCTGCCTCGCTTGAGGCCTTCACGTCGGGACCGGTTCCGTTTCCGCGACCTTCCGCCATTCCAAGCGCATGATTCCAAAAAGTTGCTGACATTTTTGATAACATCACGCGGGTTGGATAAGATCATGCGGCACAACGATCATTTAAAGTCGGCGGATTGAATCCGATCAGGGTCCGTGAAATATTTCCACTTGCCGGCGATTCCGTTCTAATCTTTCGCGATAGGTGGCAGCGATGGCAAAGAGAACCATTCCCCCTCCGAATTCCCCTAAACCCGGTTCCGGCAAGACGGCACCCATGCTTGACGCGGGAAGTTTCACGCGGATGCTCGCCATCGAGACCGTGCCAGATACCGGCCTCGATATAGACATAACCGCCAGCGAGGCGGAATGCGCCGCTCTTGCGGAGATAGGCGGCCTCGCCGCAGTTCACGAATTCGAGGCTGGTTTTCATGTATTGAAACTTACCCAGACACGATTCAAGGTCACCGGGAATTTACGCGCCCGCATAACGCAAATCTGCGTCGTCAGTCTTGAGCCGTTCGAGACCCTTGTCCGGGCTGATCTCGACGTAGATTTTGCACATTTGGGCCAACTTGCTAGCTCGAAAATTAGCATAGGCGGCGGCCCGGCGGCCTCTTTTCTTGGCGGCGCGGATCCCCCCGATCCGATTATCGATGGAAAGATCGATCTTGGCGCCTTGGCTTCGGAATTCCTGATACTGAACCTCGATATTCACCCGCGCAAGCCGGGTGCGTCGTTCGAGGGCATGGATGTCGGCGGCGAACCCGCGGATAAAAATTCGCCTTTCGCGGTGTTGCGGTACCGATCCTAAAACCGCCCCTTGGAACTGCGATTGCGCCGCAAGCGCCACTTTGAGATCCTGATATCCGGCGCTATCCTACGCTTGCAGCGCACGCTCTGTCTGTCTGTAGCCTTCGTTCGCACGCTGTTCGATTGTGTCAGGTGAGAAGTCACTCGCGCCTAAACCTAAAACCTGTTCCGGACGCGTAATCGAAATGATTCGCGGAACCCGAACGTAATGGCGATTCGCCACCGCCTGGTAGGCAGGGTTGTCCTTGAGCGGATTACCTTCAGGCAGATTTTCCAGCGCCTCCATTAATGCGGCGACCTCGTCGATACGCCGTAGCATTTTTACGTCTTCCAACGTCCTGTTGGCGAATTGGAGATTTTGGGTTCGTGCCGTGACCTCCTGCATATTGCGGGGAAGCGGCGCTTTGTTCGGAAAGAGATTGACGACATATATCGTTAAGTCCGCGCCCTTGGAGGTATCGAGCCTGTCAAGCACGGCGCCGAGCGGCGTATTGTCGAACAAGCCCCCGTCCCAGTATGTCTTGTCACCGATGACCGTCATCGGAAACGACGGCGGCAGACTGCCGCTCGCGACGATGTGGTCCAAGGAAAGGCCCTTCTCACCACTGTAGAAATACTGGATCTGGCCGGCCTCGATGTCGGTTGCACTCACCAGCAGTCCTGGCGTAGCCTTCGGATCTGCGAGAGCCTTGAGGTCAACCAATTCTGATAGAGTCTGACGAAGCGGCTCCGTGTCATAAATATTGGTCCAGATTGGGAGGGCGTAATAGTCAAGCCGCGGCACAAAGAAATTCGGGTTGCCAAGTACGGATGCATAGGGCCGCAAAGGCGGCGGAAGAAACAATCCTGACACCGTGATCTTTTGCCAGAAGGCTTCCAGCGCCGCGAGCGGCTTCAGACCGGGCGCTGGCCTCGCCAGGAGGACCGCGGTAATCGCACCGATCGAGACACCTGCAACAATATCAGGTGCGAAATCTGCATCCTTATAGAGCCGCCGCGCCGCTCCAAGTTCGTAAGCGCCAAGAGCGCCGCCTCCTTGCAGGACCAATGCCGTGCGTGCCGGATGCGGCATACCAGCCTCCATCAAAATTATCGTTGCGCAGCATTTTATCGCTGCGCTGCAGCGAGCGCAAGCTCAGGGAATGGTGCGCCGCAAATGATAGTACTGGGCTAAATCATGATCCAAAATGATGCGAGCTTTTTGATTAAGTTCATTGGATCAAATATGGCGATAAACACCATAAGCAATTGATCTCGATGCTATTATGGTCCAGGAAGGAAACGGGGCTATCGAACAGAGACATCGTCAGGAACCCGCTTCAAGGATCTCTTTCGTTTAGGCCAGAATCACGCCACGATCCTCTGCGATAGGCTCTGTGGTCGCATTCAGATTGGCCTTTCTTCCGCCTTGATTCATTCAAGTCTCGTTCAGCGCCCAACCGTAGCATCGCGCTTGATATTGGCTCTTCTGGCTCAAAGATCATCATGAAAACCACTTTCAAACTGTTGCTCTCTTGCTTTGCACTCATCATGCTGGCGTTCACTTCGCCGTCGCGGGCGGATACGGAAAAACGTATCGCCTTCGTGGTTGGCAATGCGGCCTATCAAGCGGGCGCTCTTGCCACACCGGCAAATGACGCGGGCCTCATCGCCCAGACCTTGCAGGCGGCGGGCTTCGACGTGAGCGGCGCCCGCGATCTCGACGGCGAATCCTTACGCGCGGCGTTCAAGGATTTCCTCGACAAGGCGCAAGCCTCGGGGCCCGACACCGTGGCCTTTGTGTATCTCGCCGGTTACGGGCTGCAACTCAACGGTGACAATTATTTCGTCCCGGTGGATGCCAAAATTGCGTCTGCGCCGGACGTGGCAATCGAAGCGCTGCGTATTTCCGATTATACGAAGCGGCTTGCCGGGCTTCCCCTTAAAGCGAGCTTGATTGTCCTCGACGCGGCGCGGGACACGCCTTTCGCGAAGTCCGGTCCGCCCTTGGCCGGCGGCTTGGCCCTCGCCGACGCCGAACCGAATATGCTCGTTGCTTTCAACGCCTCGCCAGGCACGGTTGCGCCCGCTGAGAGCGGGCCCTACGGCGCCTATGCGCGGGCACTCACCGAAATGATCCGGGAAGGCGGCATGCCGGCCCCGGATGTCTTCGGTGGCGTGCGGCTGCGCGTGAACGAAGAGACCAAAGGAGCCTTTGTGCCTTGGGATGCATCGCGGATAACGGCGCCCTTCGTCTTCTTCGAGCGGGCTGCGGACGCGCCGCCTCCCGCCCTCGCGGCAGAGCGGGTTGATGCCTTGCGATCGGAGCCCCTTCAAGGGTTGGGCGCGCAGGACGCGTATGCCGCCGCGATCGAGCGCGACACGCTGCAAGGCTATGAGGAGTTTCTTGCCGCCTATCCAGGGGACCCGCTCGCCAATCGAGTCCGTGCCCTGCTCGCCGCCCGCCGCGAGGCCATTACCTGGCGGCGAACCTGCCGGGTTGATACGCCGGACGCCTATTGGTCCTATCTCAACCGCTACCCGCGCGGCCCACACGCGAACGACGCGCGCGGGCGCCTGGAGACGTTGGCCGCCGCCATGGCGCCGCCGCCTTCTTTCACGCCGATTGTTTACGATGTGCCGCCGCCGCCGCCAGCCGAGATCGTCTACGTCGATCGCCCGGTGCTCGTGTTTAGCGATCCGGTGTACGGCTTCGTGCCGCCGCCGCCCATCGTCATCCTGGCTCCGGTGCCAGCCTATCTCGTGTTCCCGCCGCCGCCGCCGCCGATTGGTCTTTTTGTCCTGCCGGTTCCCGTATTCGTGCCGGTCCCGCTATGGGCTAATCCGCCTGCCTATGTGGCGGCGCCCCCGGGAAACGTCATCTTCAACAACATTCACAACACGACCATCATCAATAACAATTCCACTGTCGTTGCTCCAGGCGCGGGCGGGCTTGGCGCCGCCGGTGTGGCGGCCGGTGTAGCCGCAGGCGCGGTAGCGGGCGCGGCCGCCGCGCACGTCGCTCTGCCCCCATCCTTGGCTAACAAGGCGGCGATATCGGGTGGCCAAGGGGCGCCTGCCGGCTTGCCGGGTGGCGTGCCAGCTGCGCATTTGCCGGCTGGCCATCAATTGCCTGGCGCCAATGGCGTGCCATCACAGGGATTAGGCACAAAGCCGGGGACACCGCCTGCCGCCGGCCAGCCTGGCACTGCAGGCGTGCCCTCAACCCATTCGCCAGCGGCCCAAGGACTGCCTGGCGCCAATGGCAAGCCACTCCCGGGAGCGGCTCAGAATCCGGCGGGTACGCCGCCGCGGAACAATCCGCCAACGGCTCAAGCCGTGCCGGGCGGCCAAGGCGTTCCCGCAGGGACCGGTGGAAACGGCGTCCCAAAAAACCCGAAGCCGAGCCCGGCGGTCACGCCTTCCGCTGGCTCTCCGCCAGTTGGGCAGAAACCAGCGAAAACACAGCCCACGGGTCAGAATCCACCCCAACACCCGCACGCGCCATCCGCTGCGACCAGCAAACCCGCGGTTACCGGGTCTGCTCCCGCAGCGGCGCCAAAACCACAACAGTTCCAGCAAAACGCGCCGCGGCAGGTTCAGCCGAAGCCACCACAGCAGGCTCAACAGCCGCACGCGCCGCAGCCGGTACAGCAGCCGAAGCCACCACAGCAGGCTCAGCAGCCGCGCCAACTGCCGGCGGCGGCACCAAAACCGAAGGCTCCTTGCGGCAAGCCTGGTTTGCCGCCCTGCCGCTGATCTTTGTTGGGCGGCGCGATTGAAAGCGGCCGGGGAGGACGGAGTCCCCGGCCAGAGATATGCGGCCAAAAGACCTCGACGATCCTACCAAAATTTTTCATGCGAACCGTTGATGTCCGATGATCAGGGCTGAGTACGCAAGTTCTCAAATTCCCCGGAGCGTTTCTATATCGATGCAGCGAAACACCGGCTTAACCTCCGCCCACGACTCTTTGATCCAAGACCAATTCAGCCGGCAGGCCGAGCTGTTCGCCCAGTCGCCGGAACTGCATAGCGATGCCCAAGTCCTGCTGCTCGTGGATTGCGCGCGGCCGCAGCCGGGTGACGAGTCGCTTGATGTCGCTTGCGGACCCGGCACGATTGTCGCGGCGTTCGCCTCCCGTGTGCGGCGTGCCGCCGGCCTCGATGCGACAAGTGCGATGCTGGATCAGGCCCGCGTGCTGGCGGCCGAACGCAATCTCGTCAATGCCGAATGGCAACAGGGCGATGTCTACCAGCTGCCATTTGCCGATGACTCGTTTGATATCGTCAGCTGCCGTTTTGCTTTTCATCATCTTGAGGAACCGGCGAAAGCGTTTGCCGAGATGGCGCGGGTTTGCCGTTCCAATGGGCGCGTCGTCCTCTGCGATGGCGTGGCCTCGTCCGATCCCGCCAAGGCAGCGGCGTTCAATGCGATGGAACGCCACCGCGACCCGTCAACCGTGGAATATTTGACGCTGCCGGTTCTTACCGGATTGTTTACGGATATGGGACTTTCGCCCCCCGCAGCCGTCCGCTTCCAAGTTACTTATGAGCGCGAGCGGCTGATCGCCAAATCCTTTCCGGTGGACGATGACCGCGAAAAACTTCGCCGGATGATTGACGCCTTGATCGCAACCGACGCGATGGATGTTGGAACGGTCCCCGGCGGGACACGGTTCACCTTTCCTTCAGTCATTCTGACGTCGGTGAAGGGCTGAGGGCGCGCTTGCAATAGCACCGGGGAGGCCGCTGATGGCTAAGACATCAGTTTTGTCCGGAATGGCGGCCCAATCGGACAAAAATGTTTCACGTGAAACATTTTGGTGCGATTAACGCTCCGCGCAAATGCACATTCGCAAAGCGGCATGACGTGCGGAACGGGGATTTTGGGCAAGCGCAATTCTGGGATAGGTTTAAGCTTTGGCTCCGTGATTTTTTAAAATTGTCCCGCGCATGGATCATGCCAAACGCATGGTGCGTGGGGTGTGGCGGGCGGACATTGCCCCTAAATTATGCACGCTGTAAGTGGCTGATTTCCTTGAGGCTGCTTCGTGGTGCAAAATTCTTGATATTCGCACGATGGTGCGAGTTACGCCCGCCCTCTACAAGTCAGAGGGCAGGCTTGTCTGGCCTCCACCGCCATGAAATTGGTTACTCTACATTCCGCCCATTGGCCTGACGTACATGATCTCTATGGATGATTGTG
>CAYTRB010000023.1:0-29404 GCA_964440215.1 uncultured Methylocapsa sp. | reverse complement strand
ATTCCGGCAAGTCCCATAAAATCGGCGAAGTGCATGACGGCGCCGCCACCATGGATTGGATGGAACAGGAGCAGGAACGCGGCATCACAATCACCTCCGCCGCGACGACGACAATCTGGAACGGCAAGCGCCTGAATATCATCGATACCCCCGGCCACGTCGATTTCACCATCGAAGTGGAGCGCTCGCTCCGGGTTCTCGACGGCGCCGTTTGCGTCCTCGACGGCAACCAGGGCGTCGAGCCGCAGACGGAGACTGTTTGGCGCCAAGCCGACAAATACAATGTGCCGCGCATCGTCTTCGTCAATAAGATGGACAAGATCGGCGCCGATTTCTATCGCTGCGTCGAGGAGATCAGGACCAAGGTCGGCGGCCGCCCGGTCTGCATTCAACTGCCGCTCGGGTCGGAATCCGATTTCAAGGGCGTTATCGATCTCGTCCGGATGACCGCCGTGGTTTGGGAAGACGAGGCGCTCGGGGCCAAATATGCCGACGCGGAGATTCCGGAAGACCTCAAGGCCAAGGCCGCGGAATACCGGCATATTCTCCTTGAGGCGGCGGTCGAACTCGACGACGACGTCATGGCCGCCTATCTCGACGGCGTGGAGCCGGACGTTGCGACCTTGAAGCGGCTCTTGCGCAAGGCCGTCCGTCACATCGCCTTTATCCCCATCCTGTGCGGATCAGCCTTCAAAAACAAAGGCGTGCAGCCTTTGCTCGACGCCGTTGTCGATCTGCTTCCCTCGCCCATCGACCGCGAGGCGATCAAGGGCGTCGACATGGAAACCGGCGCCGAGGTGCTTCGGTTGCCGCGCGACGAGGATCCTTTTTCCATGCTTGCCTTCAAGATCATGGACGATCCCTTCGTCGGCACGATCACCTTCGCACGCGTCTATTCGGGTCATGTCGAGTCCGGCACCACCGTCTTGAACTCGACCAAGGACAAGAAGGAGCGGGTCGGGCGCATGCTTCTCATGCATGCGAATAACCGCGAGGATATCAAGGAAGCCTATTCGGGAGACATTGTCGCGCTGGCCGGGTTGAAGGATACAAGGACCGGAGACACGCTTTGCGATCTCAACAAGCCTGTGATCCTGGAGCGCATGGAATTCCCCGAACCGGTGATTGAGATCGCGATTGAGCCGAAGTCCAAGGCCGATCAAGAAAAACTCGGTGTCGCTCTATCCAAGCTCGCAGCCGAAGATCCCTCTTTCCGGGTTTCGACCGACCAGGAATCCGGGCAAACGATCTTGAAGGGCATGGGCGAACTCCATCTCGACATCAAGGTCGATATTCTGCGGCGCACCTATAAGGTCGATGCCAATATCGGCGCGCCGCAAGTCGCCTATCGCGAGAAACTGACAAGGTCTGTCACGATCGATCACACCCATAAGAAACAGACCGGCGGTTCCGGCCAATTCGCCCGGGTCAAGATCATCTTTGAGCCGAACGAGGCGGGCGCGGGCTCGAGCTTCGAGAGTAAGGTCGTCGGCGGCACGGTGCCAAAGGAATTCGTTCCGGGCGTCGAAAAGGGCATCAACAGCGTCATGGGGTCGGGGATTCTCGCGGGCTTCCCGGTCGTCGACGTCAAGGCGACCTTGGTCGACGGCGCCTATCATGATGTCGATTCATCGGTGCTCGCGTTCGAGATCGCCGCCCGCGCGGCCTTTAAAGAAGCGCTGCAAAAAGGTGGCTCCGTCCTGCTCGAACCGATCATGAAGGTCGAGGTCACCTCGCCCGAGGACTATACGGGGGCGGTGATGGGCGACCTCTTGGCCCGGCGCGGGCAGGTCCAGGGCCAGGACATGCGCGGCAATGCGGTGGTCATCAACGCGATGGTCCCGCTGGCCAATATGTTTGGCTATGTCAATCAGCTGCGGTCCTTCAGCCAGGGCCGCGCCAATTACACGATGCAATTCGATCATTATGAACAGGTCCCCGCGGGCGAAGCCGGGAAAATTCAGGCCAAATACGCCTGATCATTCGATATCATCCGACCGCACGCGCGAGAAAATCTTAGAGGAGCCGGATCATGGGCAAGGAAAAATTCCAGCGGACAAAGCCGCATTGCAATATCGGGACGATCGGTCATGTCGATCATGGCAAGACGTCGCTGACCGCCGCGATCACCAAGGTTTTGGCAGAGTCGGGCGGCGCGATCTATACGGCCTATGATCAGATCGATAAGGCGCCGGAAGAAAAAGCGCGCGGTATTACGATCTCGACGGCGCATGTCGAATACGAGACCAAGAAACGGCATTACGCCCATGTCGATTGTCCCGGCCACGCCGACTATGTGAAAAACATGATCACCGGCGCGGCGCAGATGGACGGCGCGATTTTGGTGGTCTCGGCGGCGGACGGCCCGATGCCGCAAACCCGCGAGCATATCCTTCTTGCCCGCCAGGTCGGCGTCCCGGCGCTCGTCGTGTTCATGAACAAAGTCGATATGGTCGATGACGCCGAGCTTCTGGAGCTCGTCGAACTCGAGGTTCGCGAGCTTTTGTCGAAATATGATTTTCCCGGCGACGATATTCCGATCACCCAAGGTTCGGCCTTGTGCGCGCTCGAAGGCAAACAGCCAGAGATCGGCCATGATGCGGTGTTGAAGCTGATGGACACGGTGGATGCCTATATTCCGCAGCCTGAGCGTCCGGTCGATCAGCCTTTCCTGATGCCGGTCGAGGACGTGTTCTCGATCTCCGGCCGCGGCACAGTCGTGACCGGCAGGGTCGAGCGCGGGGTGGTCAAGGTCGGCGAGGAGATCGAGATCGTTGGCCTTAAGCCGACGGTAAAGACCGTGGTAACCGGCGTCGAAATGTTCCGCAAGCTGCTCGATCAGGGTCAGGCGGGCGACAACATCGGTGCGCTTTTGCGCGGCACCAAGCGTGAAGACGTCGAGCGCGGCCAGGTCTTGTGCAAGCCGGGCTCGGTGAAGCCGCATACGAAGTTCAAGGCGGAAGCCTATATTCTGACCAAGGACGAGGGTGGCCGTCATACCCCCTTCTTCACCAACTACCGGCCGCAATTCTATTTCCGCACCACCGACGTGACCGGCGTTGTGACCTTGCCGGAAGGGACCGAAATGGTGATGCCCGGCGACAATGTGACCATGGATGTCGAGTTGATCGTTCCGATCGCCATGGAGGAGAAGCTGCGCTTCGCGATCCGCGAGGGTGGCCGCACCGTCGGCGCGGGCGTCGTCGCTTCGATCACGGAGTAGTTTGGAATTCGCGTTTCGCGGGTTCGGTCGCGGTTTTTATGGAATGAGTTCCGCCGTGCTGGCGTCCTTAACGGCGTGGTATGGCGGGAGAACGAGGGTCGGCGTTAGGCCAAATGGGCAACACCCCAAGCGGCCGGCAGGGATGGATTGAGATGAACGGCCAAAATATTCGCATTCGCCTCAAGGCATTCGATCATCGAATCCTCGATTCGTCGACGAAGGAAATCGTGTCGACGGCCAAGCGGACAGGCGCGCATGTGCGCGGTCCCATTCCGCTGCCGACGAAGATCGAAAAATTCACCGTCAACCGTTCGCCGCACGTCGATAAGAAGTCGCGCGAACAGTTTGAAATCAGGACGCATAAGCGTGTCCTCGATATTGTCGATCCAACACCGCAGACGGTGGACGCTTTGATGAAGCTCGATCTCGCCGCGGGCGTCGATGTGGAAATCAAGCTTTAAAGGCCTTTTGGCTTGTTGAAATGAGAATTGTTCCCGCCGGGCACTTGGCCATGGAAGGGATCTTGAGGGAATTAACCATGCGATCAGGTGTCATCGCGCAAAAGCTCGGCATGACCCGCGTCTTCACCGGCGCCGGCGAACATGTGCCGGTCACGGTGTTGAAGCTTGGTGGCTGTCAGGTCGTGGCCCATAGGACCAAGGATCGCAATGGCTATACCGCTGTCCAGCTCGGTATCGGCCACGCCAAGGTCAAGAATGTCTCGAAGGCCGAGCGCGGCCGTTTTGCGGTCGCCAAGGTGGAGCCGAAACTGAAGCTCGCCGAGTTTCGTGTCGAGGAAGACGCGCTGCTCCCGGTCGGCGCCGAAATCACGGCGGATCATTTCGTCGTCGGCCAGTTCGTCGACGTGACCGGGACGAGCACCGGCAAGGGCTTTGCGGGCCCGATGAAGCGTTGGAATTTCGGCGGCCTCCGGGCGACGCACGGCGTCTCGCTCTCGCACCGGTCGCATGGGTCCACCGGCGGCCGTCAGGACCCGGGCAAGACGTTCAAGAACAAGAAAATGGCCGGGCATCTTGGCGACGAACGGGTGACGACGTTGAACTTGCGGGTGGTCGAACTCGATATCGAACGCGGTCTTATTCTCGTTGAAGGCGCGGTCCCTGGAACCTCCGGCGGCTGGATTTATGTGCGCGACGCGGTGAAAAAGGCGCTTCCGAAGGAGGCGCCGAAACCCGGCAAATATCGTATGGCAGAGGCTGCTTCCGGCAGCGCGGCCGCGGAAGAGACGGGGGCCAGCGCGTGAAGATCGACATTACTTCCCTCGACGGCGAGACGGCCGGCTCGATTGACCTCGACGATGCGATTTTCGGCCTCGTCCCGCGCGAGGATCTGATCGCGCGCATGGTTCGCTACCAGCTCGCCAAGCGGCGTGCCGGAACCCATCAGACGCTGGGCCGCGCGGACATTTGGCGCACCGGCAAGAAATTATACAAGCAGAAGGGGACGGGCTCGGCGCGGCATGGTTCGGCGCGGGTGCCGCAGTTTCGCGGGGGCGGACGTGCGTTCGGCCCGGTCGTGCGATCGCATGCGCATGATTTGCCGAAAAAGCTGCGCGCCCTCGCCCTCAAACACGCGCTTTCCGCCAAGGCTAAAGATGGCGCGATCATTGTGTGGCCGGAGGCCCACGCGGGCGATGCCAAGACCAAATCGCTGAAGGCAAGTTTTGCCAAGCTTGGTTTGACCAACGCCTTGATCATTGACGGTCCGGCACCCGAGGCAAACTTTCAGCTTGCCGCGCGCAACATTCCGCAAATCGACGTCCTCCCCGTGCAGGGCATCAATGTCTATGACATTCTCCGCCGCGAGAAGCTTGTCTTGACCAAGGCGGCCATCGATGCGTTGGAGGCGCGTTTCAAATGAGCCCGGCAAAACTTACGCATGACGCGCATCATTACGACGTGATTGTCGCCCCGGTCATCACCGAAAAGGCGACCATGGCGTCGGAAGCAAACCAGGTCCTGTTCAAGGTCCGCAAGACCGCGACAAAGCCGGAGATCAAGGCCGCGGTTGAGCGGCTTTTCGATGTCAAGGTTACAGCCGTCAATACGCTTATCCGCAAGGGCAAGCGAAAGCTTTTCAAAGGCACGCGTGGCGTTCAGTCCGACGTGAAAAAGGCTATCGTGACCCTCGCCGAGGGCCATAAGATCGATGTCACGACCGGGCTTTGAGAGTTAATGCGAGGATCGCGCCAATGGCATTGAAATCATTCAAACCGGTCACGCCTGGTCTTCGCCAGCTCGTCATCGTCGATCGCAGCGGCCTTTATAAGGGCAAGCCGCTCAAGCAGCTGACCGAGGGTAAGTCCTCGACCGGCGGCCGCAACAACAATGGCCGCATTACCGTGCGGTTTCGCGGCGGCGGCCACAAGCAGAGCTACCGGATCGTCGATTTCAAACGGCGTAAGTTCGATATTCCCGCCAAAGTTGAGCGGATCGAATATGATCCCAACCGGACGTCCTTCATTGCCCTCATCCGCTATGCCGACGGTGAACTCTCCTATATCATCGCGCCGCAACGCCTCGCTGCCGGCGACGAAGTGATTTCCAGCGCGCAGACCGACGTGAAGCCAGGCAATGCGATGGCGCTTGCCAATATCCCGGTCGGCACGATCGTCCATAATATCGAGATGAAGATCGGCAAGGGCGCCGCCATCGCGCGTTCGGCCGGCACCTATGCGCAAGTTGTCGGCCGCGACGAAGGCTATGTCATCGTCCGCTTGAATTCCGGCGAGCAGCGGCTGATCCATGGCCAGTGTTTCGCAACCGTCGGCGCGGTCTCCAATCCCGATCACATGAACATATCCCTGGGCAAGGCCGGCCGCAGCCGCTGGCTTGGGCGCAGACCTCATAATCGCGGCGTCACGATGAACCCCGTCGATCATCCGCACGGCGGCGGCGAAGGCCGCACCTCAGGGGGGCGCCATCCGGTGACGCCCTGGGGCAAGCCGACCAAGGGGAAAAAGACGCGGTCCAACAAATCCACCACCAAATTTATCGTGACCTCGCGTCACAAGAGCAAGAAGAAGGGCTGATCATGTCTCGGTCGATCTGGAAAGGCCCGTTCGTCGACGGCTATCTGCTAAAAAAAGCGGAGAATTCTCGCAATTCTGGCCGGTCCGAAATCATCAAAATTTGGAGCCGCCGGTCGACGATCCTGCCGCAATTCGTCGGTCTGACGTTCGGCGTTTATAACGGCCATAAGCATGTGCCCGTCTCAGTGACCGAGGATATGATCGGCCACAGATTCGGCGAGTTTTCCCCGACACGAACCTTTCACGGTCATGCGGCCGACAAGAAAGCCAAACGAGGCTGAGAGAGACTGAAGTCATGGCCAAGGAGAAAGCGCCGCGCGCGCTTAAAGATAATGAAGCCAAGGCGGTCGCCCGGATGTTGCGGGTCAGCCCGCAGAAATTAAACCTTCTTGCGCAGTTGATCCGCGGCAAGAAGGTCGAGACGGCGCTTGCCGATCTCGAGTTTTCGCGTAAGCGAAGCGCCTTTGACGTGAGAAAGACCCTGGAGAGTGCGATCGCCAACGCTGAGAACAACCACAATCTGGATGTCGACGAACTCGTCGTCTCCGAGGCTTTCGTCGGCAATGCGATGGTCCTGAAACGCTTCAGCGCGCGCGCGCGGGGCCGTTCCGGCCGCATCCATAAGCCTTTCGCGAATCTGACGATCATCGTCCGGGAAGCCGGCGCCGCCGCCTCTCAGGCCTAAGGAGACAACGATGGGACAAAAAGTCAATCCGATCGGCCTGCGGCTCGGCATCAACCGGACCTGGGATTCGCGCTGGTTCGCGGACAAGGCCGAATATGGGAAGCTTCTGCACGAGGACATGGCGATCCGTGCGGCGCTCGTATCGAATCTGAAGCAGGCGGCAATCTCGAAGATCATCATCGAGCGGCCGCACAAGAAATGCCGGGTGACGATCCATTCGGCGCGGCCTGGCGTCGTCATCGGCAAAAAGGGCGCCGATATCGACAAGATCCGTAAGCTCGTCGCGAAGATGACGGATTCCGAAGTGCTGATCAACATCGTCGAAGTGCGCAAGCCCGAGATCGACGCGACCCTGGTTGCCGATTCCATCGCCCAGCAGCTCGAACGCCGGGTCGCCTTCCGCCGCGCCATGAAGCGGGCGGTGCAATCGGCGATTAGGCTTGGCGCGGAAGGCATCCGTATCAATTGCTCGGGCCGTCTCGGCGGCGCCGAGATCGCCAGGCTTGAATGGTATCGCGAGGGCCGGGTGCCTTTGCATACTCTGCGGGCCGATGTGGATTACGGCACCGCGACGGCGCATACGGCGTATGGCACCTGCGGCATCAAGGTCTGGATTTTCAAGGGCGAAATTCTGGAACATGATCCGATGGCGCAAGACAAGAAAATGGCGGAACAAGACCATTCCGGCGGCGGTGGCGAGCGGCGCCGCCGCGACCGCGATGCGGCCTGACCGCGCCACGGCGCTAGCTTTAAGAGTTTGAATCATGTTGCAACCGAAGCGAACAAAATTCCGGAAGGCTTTCAAGGGCCGCATACGCGGCGCCTCGAAAGCTGGCTTCGAATTGAATTACGGTCAGTTCGGTCTCAAGGCACTCGAACCCGAGCGGATCACCGCGCGCCAAATCGAGGCCGCACGGCGCGCGTTGACGCGCCACATGCGCCGTGCCGGCCGCGTCTGGATCCGGATTTTTCCGGACGTTCCGGTGTCGAAGAAGCCGACCGAAGTCCGCATGGGTAAGGGCAAGGGCGCGCCGGAATTCTGGGCGTGCCGGGTTGCGCCGGGACGCATCATGTTCGAGCTCGACGGGGTGCCGGCAGGGATTGCCCGGGAAGCACTTCTTCTTGCCGCCGCGAAGCTGCCGATCAAGACACGCTTCATCGAGCGGATCGTCGAGTAAGAGGGCATGGCCGTGAAACAGAAGCAGCGTTTGTCCGATCTCAAGGTGATGTCGAAGGATCAGCTTGAGCATGAATTCCTCAATCTCAAGAAAGAGCAATTCAATTTGCGCTTTCAGCGCGCCACGGGGCAGCTCGAAAATACCGCCCGGGTGCGGGTCGTGCGCCGCGATATCGCGAGAATCAAATCCCTTGCCGCGCAGCAGCAGGGTCAAGCCGAAAAATAGAGTTTAGGAACAGTGGCGTAATTGCTTGTTTGAAGGACAGGTCGAAGAACATGCCGAAGCGAATTCTCCAAGGCGTCGTCGTCAGCGACAAGCAAGCCAAGACGGTCGTCGTCAAGGTCGAGCGCCGTTTTACGCATCCGCTGTTGAAGAAGACGGTGCGGCGATCGAAGAATTATCACGCGCATGACGAGACGAAAGCGCACAAGGTTGGGGACACGGTGTCGATCGAGGAGACGAAGCCGATCTCGAAGCTGAAGCGTTGGATCGTCGTCGGCGCGGCGGCGAAGTAACGGGTTTATGGATTGGGAGGGGTAACCTCCTTAACCGGCGAAGTCCGGCTGGCTGTTTCGCCGCTGGAAACCGTCTGGGAAGAAAGGTACGAGACGATGATACAGATGCAAACCAACCTCGACGTTGCCGATAACTCCGGCGCGCGCCGCGTGATGTGCATCAAGGTGCTTGGCGGCTCGAAGCGGAAATATGCGGGCGTCGGCGACATCATTGTCGTCTCGATCAAGGAAGCGATCCCGCGCGGGCGTGTCAAGAAAGGCGACGTCATGAAAGCGGTGGTCGTGCGCACGGCCAAGGACATCAAGCGGGCTGACGGCTCGGTCATCCGTTTCGATTCGAACGCGGCGGTCTTAATCAATAACCAGTCGGAGCCAGTCGGCACCCGCATTTTCGGGCCGGTTCCGCGCGAATTGCGCGCCAGGAACCAGATGAAGATCATCTCGCTCGCGCCAGAGGTGTTGTGATGGCGGCAAAAATAAAAAAAGGCGACAGGGTCGTTGTCCTCACCGGGCGCGACAAGGGCCGTTCCGGCGAAGTCGTCCAGGTTCGGCCAAAGGAGGAACGCGCGATTGTGCGCGGGATCAACACTGTGAAACGGCATCAGAAGCAAACCGCCAAGCAGGAAGCGGGGATCATTTCCAAGGAAGCCCCAATCCATTTGTCGAATCTGGCGATTGCCGATCCCAAGAATGGCAAGCCGACGCGCGTGGGGTTTAAGATTTTGGATGACGGCCGCAAGGTCCGTTTCGCGAAGCGCTCCGGAGAATTGATCGATGGTTGAGTCGAAAACCGGCAAGGGCGGCGCTAAGGGCGCGGGCAAACCCGCAGGCAAGGACGCCGCCAAAGACAAAGACCAGGCGAAAGGGGCTGCGAAAGCTTCTGCCAAGGCAAAGGCACCCTCCGGCGAAACCAGGGAGAGCAGGAGGCCGCCGGCGGAAGCGTTTGTGCCACCGGCGGATTACGCACCGAGGCTCAAGAAATATTACGAAGACGTCGTGCGGCCGCGGCTCATCGAGCAATTCGGTTATAAAAACCGTTTCGAAGTGCCGGGCATCGAGAAGATCGTGCTGAACATGGGCGTCGGCGAGGCGGTGAACGATACCAAGAAGGTCACCCTAGCGGCGGCGGACCTCGCCCTGATCGCGGGTCAGAAGGCGGTCATAACACATGCCCGCAAGGCGATCGCGACCTTCAAGGTTCGCGAGAACATGCCAATCGGCGCCAAGGTGACCTTGCGCAAGACCCGCATGTATGAATTCCTCGACCGCCTGATCACGATCGCGCTCCCGAGGGTCCGGGATTTTCGTGGTCTCAACCCGAAGAGTTTCGACGGCCACGGCAATTATGCGATGGGAATCAAGGAACATATCGTGTTCCCGGAAATCGACTATGACAAGACCGAAAGCATTCTGGGTCTCGACGTGATCGTGTGCACCACGGCGAAATCCGATGACGAGGCGCGCGCCCTTTTGGGGGCCTTCAACTTCCCGTTCCGGCAGTGAAACCCTTGCGTTTCAAACGCGGACACCAGAGGTAGGATATATGGCAAAGAAAAGTTCGATTGAGAAAAACAAGCACCGCATCAAGCTGGTCAAGCAATTTGCCGGCCGCCGCCACCGTTTGAAGACGATTGCGAATAACGAGTCTTTGACCATGGAGGAGCGGTTCGCTGCTCGCCTCAAGCTCGCTGAACTGCCCCGCAATTCCTCCGCCGTACGGATTCGCAACCGTTGCGAGGTGAGCGGGCGGCCGCGCGGCTATACGGGCAAAATGCGCATGTCGCGTATCGCCTTGCGGGAATTGGGCTCGAAGGGCCTGATCCCCGGCCTCGTCAAATCGAGCTGGTAGGAGGGCGGATCATGGCAATGAACGATCCGTTGGGCGATATGCTGACCCGCATCCGCAATGCCCAGATGCGTCGCAAGGGCAAAGTGCAGACACCGGGATCGCGTCTGCGCGCGCATGTGCTCGACGTCCTGCAATCGGAAGGCTATATTCGCGGGTATTCCACGACCGAATATGGCAACGGCCGCACCGAATTCGAAATCGAACTGAAATATTCCGAGGGTGCGCCGGTCATTCGCGAGATCGAGCGGGTCTCAAAGCCGGGGCGGCGCGTCTATGCCGCTGTGGATGCGATGCCGCGCGTCGCCAATGGATTGGGTGTGACCATCGTTTCCACCTCCAAGGGGGTGATGGCGGATCACGCGGCACGCGACGCCAATGTCGGCGGCGAAGTCCTCTGCAAAGTCTTCTAACCGAAAGAACGAGGAAAGCGCATTATGTCTCGTATCGGAAAGAAGCCGGTGGTCGTCCCCGCCGGCGTAACCGCCAAGGTAGAGGGCCAATCCATTTCGGTTAAGGGCGGCAAGGGGGAACTCACCTTCATCGCGCCCGATTACGTGAACGTGGTTTTTGCAGACAGCAAGATTGCGGTCACGCCGCGGAGCGACAGCAAGCAGGCGCGGGCGATGTGGGGCATGACGCGGTCCATCGTCAATAATCTCGTGACCGGCGTCTCGAAGGGGTTTGAACGCAAACTTGAGATCACCGGCGTCGGCTATAAGGCTGCGGTCTCAGGCAAAAACCTACAGCTTTCGCTTGGCTATAGCCATGACATCACTTTTCCGATTCCCGCCGGGATCGCGATCGCCGCGCCCAAGCCGACGGAAATCACGATCGCGGGCATCGACAAGCGGCAGGTGGGGCAGACCGCCGCTGAAATCCGTGCCCTGCGGCCGCCAGAACCTTACAAGGGCAAGGGCATCAAATATGCCGGTGAATTTATCTTCCGCAAGGAAGGCAAGAAGAAGTAAAAGAGACAAACTTCAGGATTGGGTTCGATGGCAAAGAATAATGACACCACAAGCCGCCGCCAGGCACGTGTCCGGCGTTCGCTGCGGGCGCGCGCTTATGGCAAGCCGCGGCTGACCGTCTTCCGCTCCTCGAAGCAGATCTATTGCCAGATCATCGACGATGCCTTGGGCCGGACCCTTGCCGCCGCGTCGTCACTGGAAAAAGCCAATCGGGATGGCTTGAAGACTGGGGCAACCGTGGAGTCGGCGAAGATCGTCGGCCAGCAGATTGCCGAGCGCGCGGTGCAGGCCGGAATTAGCGAAGTCGTTTTCGACCGGGGTGCTTATATCTATCACGGACGCGTCAAGGCGCTGGCGGAAGGTGCCCGCGAAGGCGGGCTGAAATTTTAAAGCGGATGGTAAAGCGGGGCGTGGCCGCGCGGACCAAACCCGGGGCGAAGTGGAAAATGGAACAGACGAATGGCGCGTGATGGAGAAGGCGGCCGCGGCCGCGACCGCGAGGACCGCGATAGCGAATTCATGGATCGTTTGGTCCATATCAATCGTGTCGCCAAGGTGGTGAAGGGCGGCCGCCGGTTCGGCTTCGCCGCGCTCGTCGTCGTCGGCGACCAGAAGGGCCGGGTCGGTTTTGGCCATGGCAAAGCCCGCGAGGTCCCCGAAGCCATCCGCAAGGCTACCGAATCGGCGAAACGTTCTCTCGTTCGCATTCCTTTGCGGGAGGGCCGCACCTTGCATCATGACGTCAGCGGCCGGCACGGCGCAGGACGCGTCGTGCTGCGCGCGGCGCCCGCCGGAACCGGCATTATCGCCGGGGGTCCGATGCGCGCCATTTTCGAAACCCTCGGCATGCATGATGTCGTTGCCAAGTCGCAAGGGTCGTCGAACCCCTATAACATGGTCCGCGCGACCTTCGATGCCCTGCAAAGGGAAGACTCGCCCCGTGCCGTTGCGGCGCGCCGCAACCTCAAAGTCTCCGTTCTGCAGGCGCGCCGCCAAGGCGGCGAGACGGAAGCAGCAAGCGAAGCGTAAGGAACAGATTATGACGGCAAGCGCCCCGGCCCGGGTCACCGTGGAACAGATCAAAAGTCCGATCGGACGTCCTGCGTCGCAACGCGCGACGCTCATCGGGCTTGGTCTCAACAAGATCGGCCGGCGTTCGTCGCTCGAAGATACCGCCGCCGTGCGCGGCATGATTGCCAAAGTGGCTCATCTCATTCGCATTGTCGAATAGGCATAGCTGCGGGACGGAGCGAGGACAGAACGATGAAGCTCAACGAGATCGCGGATAATCCCGGCTCCTCCCCGTCGCGCATGCGAGTCGGGCGCGGGATCGGCTCGGGAAAGGGCAAGACGTGCGGGCGCGGCGTGAAGGGGCAGAAAGCCCGCACCGGCGTCGCAATCAAGGGTTTCGAGGGCGGCCAGATGCCACTGCACCGGCGGCTGCCGAAGCGCGGCTTCCATAACCCGTTCACGATCCACTATAATGAAGTTAATCTTGGCCGCATACAGGCGGCTGTGGACGCGGGCAAGCTTGACCCGTCCGTCCCCGTGACGAACGAGTCGCTGATCGCTGCCGGCCTCTGCTCTAAGCCTCGCGAGGGCGTGAAGATCCTGGGGAAGGGCGCGCTCGCCGCAAGGCTCTCCTTCGCGGTGGCCGCGGCGTCGAAGAGCGCCGTGGCGGCTATTGAAGCCGCCGGCGGATCGATCGATTTGTTAAGAGTGCGAACCGAAGGTGCTGGAGCCGAAGCTTAAGTTCACCGCCACATCGCGGGACCGGCGTTCATCCCGCCGTGGCCAAGTGCGATTGCGTTCTGTGTCCTGGCCTCGGCAAGGATTGATCTCGCGAAGGAATTGGGACCTTTTTGATCCTTCGGCGGAGTCTCGAAAGAAACGTTCTGGCATCTTGGTGCCAAGGGAGTAGTCAATGGTATCGGCGGCGGAACAGCTCGCAGCGAATATCAATTGGAGCGCATTCGGCAAGGCCGAGGAACTCAAAAAGCGCATCTATTTCACGCTCGGAGCGTTGATCATCTATCGTCTGGGGACTTACATCCCCTTGCCCGGAATCGACCCCTCGGTTTTTGAAAAGAGCTTCACGGGCAACCGCCAGGGCGTCCTTGAATTGTTCAATATGTTCGCTGGCGGCGCGGTCCAGCGCATGGCGATCTTCGCCTTGAACATTATGCCCTACATTTCGGCCTCGATCATCATTCAGATGCTGACGTCGGTCTTTCCGACATTGGAGGCTCTGAAGAAAGAGGGGGAGTCAGGGCGCAAGGTCATCAATCAATACACACGCTATCTGACGGTCGTTCTCGCGGCCTTCCAGGCCTATGGCATCTCCGTGGGGCTCGAAGGCCAGGCCGGCGTTGTTCTCGAGCCGGGCCTGTTTTTCCGCATTTCCACCGTGCTGACCTTGATGGGCGGCACGATGTTTTTGATGTGGCTTGGCGAACAGATCACTTCGCGCGGGATTGGCAACGGATCCTCGCTGATTATTTTCGCGGGCATCGTCGCGGCGTTTCCAGCGGCCATTGTCAATACGTTGGAACTCGGCCGCCAGGGAGCCATCTCGACAGGGCTGATCATCGGCGTGTTGGCGATGTCGATCGCGGTCGTCGCCTTCATCGTGTTCATGGAGCGGGCGCAACGGCGGCTTCTGATCACCTACCCAAAACGTCAGCAAGGCAATAAAGTCTACGAAGGCCAAACCTCATTTTTGCCGCTGAAGCTGAACACATCAGGCGTCATACCGCCGATTTTTGCGTCCTCGCTTTTGCTCCTGCCCGTCACGATCGCCAATTTCTCGCAGAGCCAGGGCGGCACCGGCGTTCTCGCCACCATCACGACCTATCTCGGTCACGGCCGCCCGCTCTATATGATCGCCTATGTCGGGCTGATCGTCTTTTTCGCCTTTTTCTACACCGCCATTGTCTTCAATCCCACGGAGACGGCAGATAATCTCAAGAAACACGGCGGGTTCATCCCGGGGATAAGACCGGGCGAGCGCACGGCGCAATATATCGACACGATCCTGACGCGCATCACGGTGATCGGTGCAGCCTATCTTGCCATTATCTGTCTTCTGCCGGAAATGCTGATCTCCTATGCGGCGCTTCCATTTTATTTCGGTGGAACCTCTCTCCTTATCGTGGTCAGTGTCACCATGGATACGGTGGCTCAGATCATGGGCCATCTGCAGGCTCATCAATATGAAGGCCTTGTGAAAAAAGCCAAATTGCGGGGAAAACGCAGATGAGACTGGTCCTTCTTGGGCCTCCCGGCGCCGGCAAGGGCACCCAGTCGGCGCGGCTCAAGGAGAAGTACCATATCCCGCAGTTGTCGACGGGAGATATGCTGCGCGCGGCTGTCGAAGCAGCGACTCCAATCGGGCTCGAGGCAAAGGCGGTCATGGACAAAGGCGGCCTCGTGCCGGACGAGACGGTGGTCGGCATTGTCGCCGATCGTATCGAGGCGCCTGATGCCAAAGCGGGCTTTATCTTGGATGGGTTCCCGCGCACGGTTGGCCAGGCCGAGGCCTTGGCCAAAATGCTGCACGCCAAAAACATGGATCTCGATGCCGTCATCGAACTCAAGATGGACGAGGCTGCCCTGCTAGCCCGGATTGCCAAGCGTGCGAAGGACACCCTCGCGAGTGGCGGAACTGTGCGGGCCGATGACAATCCTGAGGCCTTCAAAGCCCGGCTCGACGCCTACCGCGCGCAGACCGCGCCAGTCTCGGGCTTTTATGCAAGTCAGGCGGTTCTGAAAACGGTCGATGGGATGGCACCGGCCGATGATGTGACCAAAGCGATCGAACAGATGCTCGAGGGCACTGTCCGGTCCGTTGACTCTGGTTGAGAGGTTTGGCTACACGCCGCGCCAAACGTGCAGCGGGCGGCGCGCCGGAGCATGATCCCAAAAAGTTGCAGACTTTTTGGCCAAGATCATGCGGCAAAACCAAGAGAGCATGATCCCAAAAAGTTGCAGACTTTTTCCCGCCGGAAGTGCGCCAATTATTTGAGTCTGAATGATTCAATTTGGATCAGAGGATGCATCTCTAGGGCAAGCGATACAGCGCGACGCCATCGTTTGGGCGGGCGTTTGAGCGTCAAATGCAATACATGAGATTTTCTTCGTGGATCTCGGTTAGCGCTCGCATCTCCGCCAGCGTCCGGTTGTCGAGCACGGTCGCGATTGCATTGCGTGCTTCGAGCATGATGAGACGCACGCAGCAATGTTTCTCGTCGGCGCAATCGTCGCAGCGCTGGTAGGAATTTTTGCTTGCGCAGGCAATGGGAGCGAGCGGCCCATCAAGGATACGAACGATATGGCCAACCTTGATTTCGTACGCCGGCCTGGCCAGTGTGTAGCCGCCACCTTTGCCTTTCTTGGAAAAGACAAATCCGGCATTGCGCAGTTCACCGAGAATGGTGTCGAGAAATTTTTTTGGAATTTCATTCGCAAGGGCGATATCGCTCACAAGCGTAGTCTCGCCCACCGGACGGCCTGCTAGATGGACCATGGCCTTTAGCCCGTATTTGCCTTTTTTTGTGAGCATTCAAACCTCGATTGCCAATATTCGCCGCCCAAATACGGTGGGCAAAGCTCCAACGCAGCTACTAATCCCGCATAATATTCAGCCAATTCGTCAATATCCACAAGTTTTATAGTCTTTGCTTGAAAAAAGCATTTTTATGCCCCGGAAAATTGTTTCACAGCGAAAGCTAGGCTCACAGCCTTTCGGCCATGATCACTGAGGCTTGGGAACACCAGCGGCCTCTCACATATTGCCGGCGGCTTGCCTCTGAGCCCACTTCAGATTTTCCTATCGTTCCGGTGAGCATGGCTGTGCCCGCGCCGCGAGAGCCGGACATCCTGAAAATCCGATCATAAACGAGAATGGCGTCGTCGCATTTCGAGGGATCGACGGAATGCCGTCATGCCCAAGTCGCAGGATGATGATGGTGTCATCCCGCTTCAAAATATTCAATCCAGCCATGAAACGCTTGTAAGGGGATGATCTCGATTGAGCGATGCTCGCTGGCGTGACACCGTGACCGGATCCTGAGCGGCATCGATCGCGCGGCCCGACGATGGCACTTGGAAACTATCCGTGGCACCGTCATACAATTGAAACATGAAGTTGCGATTGCTGCCGTCTGCTTTTTGGAACGCGATCTGGACGCTATTTGGAAGCTCGGGATCAGGAGCAGCGCGGCGTCCTGGTTCTTTGTTTCAGTGCCCGGGCGTGTTGCAGTGAGATAGTGTGATTTTCCTCTGGTTCTTTTTCTCGACTCGATTCTCGAAACTGTCTGGATAACTCCTTTGATGAGGAACGCACAGGCCAATGAGAGTGCTTATCGCAACTGATGCTTGGCATCCCCAAGTCAACGGCGTGGTGCGGACTTTGACGTCGCTTGCCCGCAGCGCCCGCAGCCTGGGTGTCACGATCGATTTTCTCTCACCTGAGGGATTCCTGTCCTTTCCGTTGCCGACGGATCCAAATTTGCGCTTGGCCCTGCCGGGGCGCCGCGAGATCGCGCAGCGAATCGAGAAGGCTGAGCCGGACGCAATTCATATCGCCACGGAAGGGCCTATCGGCCATGTGGTGCGCGCCTATTGCGTGAAGAACGGCTTGCCGTTCACGACAAGCTATACGACGCGGTTTCCCGAATATATTTCCGCGCGGCTACCGATTCCCGACAATTGGTCCTACGCGGTGCTCCGGCATTTCCACTCGGCCGCCACGGTCACAATGGTGTCGACCCCGTCCCTGATGCTTGAGCTCTCCCAAAGAAATTTCAAGAACCTTGGCATGTGGACCCGTGGGGTTGACACCGAGGCATTCAAGCCAGAGCACGCGATCGATCTCGGTTTTCCCCGCCCGATCTTCGTAAGCGTCGGTCGAATCGCGGTCGAAAAAAACCTCGAAGCTTTTCTTTCGCTGGACCTGCCTGGCACGAAGGTCGTGATCGGAGAGGGACCTCAGGAAGCCGAGTTGCGTCGCCGGTTTCCCGACGCGAAGTTTCTCGGGCTTTTGGAGAATCCGAAATTGGCCGAGCATCTGGCCGCGGCGGATGCCTTCGTATTTCCGAGCCGGACGGATACGTTCGGCATCGTGCAGCTCGAAGCGCTCGCGAGCGGCGTTCCGATCGCCGCATTTCCGGTCACCGGCCCGCGCGACGTTATCGGCAACAATCCGATTGGCGTGCTGAGCGATGATCTACGAGCGGCCTGCATCGGCGCTCTTCGCATCTCCCGCGAGGCTTGCCGCGCCTTCGCGCTGACCCGTTCGTGGGAGAACAGCGCGCGGCAATTTATCAGGCATATCAACCAAGTGGTGATCGGCAATGCACGCAAGCCGCGAGTTGTTTAGAAAGCGGCAGCGAGACGGGCAAATTTTACCGTACGGCTATCGCCCCGGCGCAAGGGGACTGTGGAGGGACAATGGCGACTGAAATCAACAACGGCACGATCGAGAAGGCCTATGCGCGGTGGGCGCCAATCTATGATTTTGTTTTCGGCGCGCTCTTCGCCCGCGCCCGGCGCGCCGCCGTCGTAGCGGCGGAACGCAACGGCGGCCGCATCCTCGAAGTTGGGGTTGGCACCGGCATTTCGCTGCCCGCTTATGCACGCTCCACGCGTCTCGTCGGCGTCGACCTCTCCGAGCCTATGTTGCGCAAGGCGCAGGCGCGGGTCCTGGAGTTGGGCCTGAGCAATGTCGAGGGGATCGCGGTCATGGATGCCGAACATATGGGTTTTCCTGATAGCGCATTCGACGTCATCGTCGCCCAACTTGTCGTCACCACGGTTCCCAACCCCGAGGCGACGCTCGATGAATTCGTGCGTGTGCTCAAACCCGGTGGCGAGATCGTGCTGGTGAGCCGCGTCGGCGCGGACAAGGGTCTACGGCGCCTGGTGGAGAAATCGCTCACGCCACTCACGCGTTTCCTTGGGTGGCGCCTGGAATTCCCCTGGGCGCGCTATGAGCGCTGGATCGCGCAGCGGGAGGGGGTGCGGGTGATAGAGAACCGCGCCATGCCGCCCTTCGGTCATTTCTCACTCATCCGCTTTGGCAAGTCCGCCGTGCCGGCCGCCGCCACGCACAACGATCGCTTGGAGGCGCACGCACTCGGTTAGAAACCAATTCGCCCAGCGGACGGCCATGGCCGAGCAGGCCATTGGAAAGGCCGGGTGGTAGATACGCAGACGCAACACGCTTTGGTGAACCATGCCGGAAGATTCACATTTAACCTGCAGGCCAGAAACATAGAGGTGGGAGGGTGATGGACGAATTTCTTGAGGTTCTTAGAACCCAACGATGGGATGATCATCGCTATTATCATCACAGCCGCATCAACCAGTCGCTGCATTTGGTTAGTGCGATCAGCTTCGTGTGCGCCTATGTGCTCGTGTTCACGAACCCAGTCGCGGCTGCCTTAGCGGGGTGGCTTGCCGCAATGACGACCCGGCAAATTGGTCACTTCTTCTTCGAGCCCAAGGGCTACGACGAAGTGAATCACGCGACACACGAATACAAGGAAGAAATTAAAGTCGGGTATAATTTGCAACGCAAAGTCGTGTTAATGGCCGTTTGGGCGTTGTCGCCGCTTTTGCTTTGCCTTGACCCGACGCTGTTTGGCATCTTTCCCGCGCATGGCTATGCCGCCAGTTTCACCCAGAAAGTGGGGATCATCTGGCTCTTCATCGCCGCCGCAGGCCTCATCTACCGGACTGTCCAGCTCTTCTTTATTCGGGATATTCAAACCGGATTGGCGTGGGCGACAAAAATCCTGACCGATCCTTTCCACGATATCAAACTCTACCATATGGCACCGTTCTACCTGCTGCGCGGCGAACTATACGATTCGATGCCGCCCGAGCATTATCCGGCGCGGGTGCGGGTGCGGCGGCGGATTCGTTTCAGACGGTGAACAATCATTTCGCGCAGGATTTGCCTCTTGATCGATGTGTTTGTCGTCAAAGGACCGGACCACCAGCCATCTTCTTGCATTGCCTTGGCAGCGGTCACGAAGCAATTCGTGACCGCTTCGAAGTTGGCGTCCGTGTAATTCAAGCTGAAGATGAAGCGGCCGGTTCCGATCCAACTCAGCGCCAATCCTTCGGCTCGCAGATAATATTGCAACATCCAGTTGTAACGCGATGGCCGTGTGTAGACGACGCTCCAAATGGAGGACATGTTCGCCACTTGCACGGGCAGGCCCTCGTCGCGCAAGCGCTGGTTGAGCTGCCCTGCCCGATTGTTCCACACCGAATCGAGATTAGCGTACAGCTTGCGAATGTCCGGGCTTTCGATCCGCTCGAGGAACGCGGTCATGGCGCCCATGACGTAGGGATGCGAGTTGAATGTCCCGCGGGCAAAGCAGATGTCGGCGGGGCGATCGTCGCGGTAGCGCTTCATCAGGTCCTTGCGGCCGCAGACCGCGCCGACCGGAAGTCCGCCTCCGAGAGTCTTCCCATAGGTGACAAGGTCGGCCCGAATGCCGAAGTACTCTTGCGCCCCGCCAGGCGCAAGCCGGAAGCCGACGAAAACCTCGTCGAAAATCAGCACGATGTTCGCCTCCGTGCAGACCGCGCGCAGGCGTCTCAACCAAGCGGTGTAGGCGTCCTTGTCCAAGCTCGTGCGTCGAGCACTATCGACCAGCGAGGTATCCGAAGGCGCGCCCGCATTCGGATGCAGCGCCTGCAGTGGATTGACAAGCACGCAGGCAATGTCGCGGCGGCGGCGCAGCACGCGCAACGAATCGTCGGACATATCTTTCAAAGTATAGGTATTCTCCGCCGGGATGGGATTGCCGATACCCGGTTGCACGTCCCCCCACCATCCATGATAGGCGCCGCAAAAACGCACCAGATGAGACCGTTTTGTGTGGTAGCGGGCAAGCCGCACGGCTTGCATGACCGCCTCCGTCCCGGACATGTGAAACGAAACTTCGTTCTGCCCGGAAATCTCCTTGAGCCGTCGAACATTATAGGCGATCACCGGATGATAGGGACCGAGCACGGGACCGAGCTCACGAACGCGTTGCGCACCCGCCTCGATGCACTCCTTGTAGAAATCGTAACCGAAGACGTTCACTCCATAGGAACCCGTCAGATCGTAGAAGCGGTTGCCGTCGAGATCGGTGAGTGTCACGCCGGACGAGGACTGGACGAAAGCGCTGGCGGGCAGATGTTCGCGGGCGTAACGGCTGAATTGGAAAGGCACCCGGTAGGCTTCAGTGAATTGAAGGTCGGAGATGCTTTCTTTGACCTTTTCCGTGAGCTGATTTGTTTGCGCAAACCGGTCTTGGTGAAGTTTAGCCAGGCGCGCAAAGCCGGCCTGGCGATGTGCCGCAATATCGTCTGGCGCCGCGTCCGCGCGGAAGAAATGCGCTTCGTCATAGTCATAGAAAGGGATAAGCGACGCGATCCGCCGCGCCATCCGGGAATGCCCAGCCAGCGACCGGTGCTTTGCCTTCGATAGCTCCAGCCGCGTCTTCAGCTTCGCCAGCGAGGCAATCAACACAAAAGCGCCGAGCGCGGAGAGTGCGAATAATGTGTACCGGGAATCCATCGGCTACGGCCTATCGAGGCGATATTACCAAATCATGACAATTCGATCTCTTATCGCAAAGGCCGTCCAGCAGGAGGACCTCAATTTTCTGCTGACCAACCGGATCCCCCGGCGCTTGGCAACACAGTTCATGGGCTGGTTCAGCCAAATTGAACAGCCGTTCGTGCGCGATCTGTCGATTGCCATTTGGCGCCTTTTCTCCGATTTGGATTTGAGCGAAGCGAAGCAGGCGCAGTTCAAGAGCATGCATGAATGCTTCATCCGGGAACTTAAGGATGGGGCCCGGCCCATCAATCCCGATCCTTCGTTGCTTGTCAGTCCCTGCGACGCCATCGTCGGTGCCTGCGGCAAGATCAATGGCACCGAGTTGATGCAGATCAAGGGATTTCCGTACAATTCGCAGGATTTGCTGGGCGATTCCGATCTCGTCAATCTCTACCGCAACGGCCGCTACGTCACCCTGCGGCTCACGGCCAGCATGTACCACCATTTCCACGCTCCCCACGACTGCCATGTGGAACAGGTGACCTACATCTCCGGGGACACCTGGAACGTCAATCCCATTGCACTGAAGCGCGTCGAGAAACTCTTCTGCAAGAACGAACGCGCTGTGCTTCGAACCAGGCTCGATGCCACCGGCTATAGCATCGCTTTGGTGCCGGTCGCGGCGATCCTCGTCGCCAGCATAAGGCTGCGCTTTCTCGATATTCTGCTCCATCCAGGCCACCGCGGGCCCAGCGTCTTTGCCTGCGATGCAAGCTTCCGCAAGGGCGAAGACATGGGCTGGTTTCAGCACGGATCGACCATTATCGTCTTCGCGCCAGATGGCTTCTCGCTATGCGAAAACGTTCGGGAAGGAACCGTGATTCGTGTTGGTCAAGGGCTCATGCACTTGCCATGAGAGGGCAGAAGATGACTGTCGCTCGTCAGCTTTTCCTATTGCGCCCGCCAGGACGCCATGGCGTCATCGAGCGCGTTCCGCCCCGAGGCTCCTTTTTCGAAGGTCAATTTCGCGATGTGGCCGTTGGCGAGAACCATCGGAATATCGAACCATTCGCGCGACCGCAGAAGATCGATATTGGACGCCTCGCCTTCGCCGCGGCTAAGACCAATCAGGAAGGAATTGTCGGTGACCGGCACGGTAATACCCTTCAAGGCGTCTCCCGTCGGCGTATCTTCGCGCCGCAGTAATACGCTGACCTGCTTGAGATTGGCCAGCGGGCTGTCCGGCCGAACGGAAAAGCTCAGTTTCATCGTGTGAGACGCCGGCAATGTGCTATCGAAATTCTTTTGAATGATGATGGCGGCCTGCAGCGCTTGTTCGGGGATGTCGACCTCGGCGCGAACCGCCATGCTTAACGGCTCATCCGGACCATTGCTGACGTTATCGACCCTCCAAATGACGGTGCCGAGAAAGGCTTTCACCTTGGATTGTTCTTCCGGCGCTTCCATGAGCAGGGCGGCGCGGCGGGCGACGGGGATGGCAGGATTGGCGGGTCCCGGACCGCTTTTTGCTGCATCGTTGCGATCGGCGGTTGAGGAAGGCACGCCAGGCTTGGCGGCCGGTGCCCCCGGAGTCGCGGAGCCGGCGTCGATACGATCGATGATTTTGCCGCCGGAGCCCGCCTCGCCCGGGATCGCTGACGAAGCGCTTCGTAGAGGCAAAAGATCTTCAGGGCGGTCGCGCAGCTTAAAGGCGGCAATTGCAACAAGGGCGACGACCAGCCCGACGATGGCGGCAACAATGCCGATTCGCTTGGCCCTCCCGGTATTCCCTTCTGGACGCGGTGCGAAGGGACGTTGCGGCTCGATCCGCGTTCTCGCCGCCTCATCGTAACTCTCGGCGCTCGCGCTTGGCGATTCCGGTGCGAAAGAATCATAGGACGGCGTATTCAAAAAAGAGGCTTCCGGGCCAGACGCTTCCGCAGCAAGCGGATGCAAGTCCGAAGCCGAAACAGCGGCTTGACCGTAAGCCGCATGGCCGGCCGCGCTTGGACCAGAAGGATCGCGGCGGACTTTGAGAGGAGGCGCTGGAGGGCGGAGTGTTCGCGCGGGTGCAGGCGGAGCCCGGCCCGGCCCGCCTTTATCCTGCGACGCGGGCTTAGGCCGCGTCGCCGCGCTTGGCTCATCCGCCGGGACCGTCGCGGCCGGTGATATATAACCGGCAAAATCTGTTTCGGACGGCAGTTCGCCGCTTTCCGGACCAGTCAGCGACATAAATTCCGTTTCGAGCTGGGCGATCGCCCTTTCCAGCGATTGCGCTTCGCGTTCAATCGCTTCCTCCGGTACCGGGGGATCGAGAGTGCGCAATTGGGTGAAAAGCGCTTTTCGCGCCCGCAGGTAAATGGCATCGCGCTTTTCGGCGGTCGAATCCGGCAGGCCTGCGACGGCCTTGGCGAGCAATGGGTAATAGTCAGCCATTTTGCGTTGAGAGCATTTGATCGGCCTCTCGTCAATCCCACCGTTAAAAATTGCCGATCGTGAAATTTTGCCGATCCAGCGCGGCAAACCTATCAATCGCTGAAGGGATTGGTCACGAGGATCGTATCGGCCCGCTCGGGGCTGGTCGAGAGCAGCGCGACCGGGGCCTCGATCAGCTCCTCGATGCGGCGCACATATTTGATCGCCTGCGCCGGCAGCGCCGCCCAGGACCGCGCGCCAGCAGTTGTGCCTTTCCAGCCCTCGATCGTCTCGTAGATGGGCTGGACCCTGGCCTGAGCGGCCTGGCTTGCCGGCAATCTTCCGATGCGCTCTCCGTCGAGATGATAGCCGACGCAGACCTTGATCTCCTCGAAACCATCGAGAATATCGAGCTTGGTCAGGGCAATCCCGTCGATGCCGGAGGTTTTCACGGTTTGCCGCACGAGGACCGCGTCGAACCAGCCGCAACGCCTGCGCCTGCCCGTCACCGTGCCGAATTCGCGGCCCCGGTCGCCGATCCGTTCGCCAACGCTGTCGAGGAGTTCCGTTGGAAATGGGCCGCCGCCGACCCGTGTCGTATAGGCCTTGGCGATTCCGAGCACGTAACCGATTGCGCCGGGACCAAGGCCCGAACCCGTGGCGGCATTGGCCGCAACCGTGTTCGACGAGGTCACGAAAGGATAGGTGCCATGATCAACGTCAAGCAATGCGCCTTGGGCGCCTTCGAAGAGAATGCGCTTGCCGGCGCGCCGGGCGGCGTCGAGGAGTTCCCAGGTCGCGTCCATGAAGGGGAGAATTTTTGGCGCGACACAATCGAGCTCGGCGCGAATGGCCTCGGCGGTGACGGGTTCGAGGCCAAGACCCCGGCGCAGCGGCTCGTGATGGGCAAGCAGCCTGGCGATTTTTTGATCCAACGTATCCGGTTCGGCGAGGTCCATGAGGCGGATCGCGCGGCGTCCCGCCTTGTCTTCATAGGCGGGCCCGATGCCGCGCTTCGTGGTGCCGATTTTTAGGGCCTCGATCTTGGAGGATTCGCGATGCGCGTCGAGTTCGCGGTGCAAGGCCAGGATCAGCGTGACATTCTCGGCGATTTTTAAATTTTTTGGCGAGATTTCGATGCCTTGCCCCGTTAGCTTGGCGAGTTCCTCGACGAAATGATGCGGATCGAAGACGACGCCATTGCCGATGATCGAGAGTTTCCCGGGCCGCACGATGCCGGAGGGCAAAAGGTTGAGCTTATAAACCTTGTCGTCGATCACGAGCGTATGCCCGGCATTGTGGCCGCCCTGGAAGCGCACGACAATATCGGCCTCGAGCGACAGCCAATCGACGATCTTGCCTTTTCCCTCGTCGCCCCATTGGGCGCCGACCACCACCACATTCGCCATGAAACAAAATCGCTTTCGCCGCAGCCATTAATCTTTATGAAGAGCCGTCCAAAATAGAAAACCCGGCGCAAACGGGCTGCACCGGGTGACGTGCGGGAACGGGTTACACTTTTGCGTCGCCGGAGTAAAGCTTTGTCCAGTTGGCTGGGGGCGGAATGCTCCAGGGAGGCGCACGAGCTAGGCAAGAGCGTTCAACTACGGCAGGTTAAATATCTCAACAACCGGCTGGATTTCTCCTCAACTGAGGAGCGGTAACAGTCAGAATGCGTGCTGACTGTTAATCTCGCGGAGGATGGTCAAAATAAGAATCTTGAAGTCGAAGCGAAGTGACCAGTTGTCAATGTAGAAAAGATCACAGCTTACTCTGTTTTCGATCTGCTCCATGTTGGTGGTCTCGCCACGCCAACCATTGACCTGCGCCCAGCCGGTGATCCCGGGCTTGACCCGATGGCGGAGAGCATATTGTTGTACCACATCGACGAACTTCCGATCGCCGACTTTGGTATTGGGCGGATGCGGCCTCGGCCCAACCAAAGACATCGTGCCGTTCATCACATTCAGCAATTGAGGCAGCTCGTCGAGACTGAACTTGCGCATCCACTTGCCGGCGCGCGTGACGCGCGGATCGCCGCGCGTCGCCTGGCGCTCTGCCATCACGTCCGTCATGTTGGCGTACATTGTTCGAAATTTATAACAGATGAAGATCCGGTTGTTGAAGCCGTGGCGTGGTTGCCGGAACAGGATCGGACCATCGCTGTCCAGCCGAATGATCAAGGCGAGCAGCGCCAATACGGGCGAGAGGAAAACCAGCGCGATCGCTCCGAGGACATAGTCGAAACAGGCTTTCTTGACGGCTCGCCAGTCCTTTAGCGGGGTTTCACGGATTGAAATGACCGGATTGGCACCGACGGCGGAGAACTGATCATTGCGGTAGGCGACGCCGGCAAGATCGGTGGTCAGGCAGACGTCCGCTACCGTGCTGCTCAACTGCTCCAATACAGCTGAGATGCGTTGCGCTGCATTGAGCGGCAGCGCGACCGCGATCACGTCCACTTTCTCCTCGCGGCTGTCGCGCACGAGGTCGGCGACGGAGCCTCGAACTGGGACGTTCCCATGGACCGGGGAAACGCGGCCGGAGGCCAGGCGATCATCGTAAACACCGGTGATTTCGAATGCGTCTGGTTCTGCCTGCAGCCTCTCGATGAATTTCTGGCTGAAGTCGCTGACCGCGACGACGGCGATACGGCGGCGAAAGCGGCCGGCCTTCATCCATCGCCGGATCAATGCACGAAGACCAAGCCGGAAGCTCGCGAGCAACAGGAGCGCGCTCGCCCCGAAGGCGAAGGGAAACACGCGCATTGGCGGCGCCTTGGCATCGATGAGGAACAGGCAAGTGATCACCGCGCTGGCGGCGAGCAGGACCGCTTTTAGAATCGGCCAGATTTGCGATCGCGGGGAGTGGAGGCGCTCCAATGTGTAGACCCCTTGCGACGCAAGTACGATGCTACCCGTCCCCGCGCCAAGAGTGGCGGCGAGCGCCAAAATACCGTGCAAAGGCGCCTCCAGCCACGCGCCTACGCCGATCGCCGCAAGCCAGGCCGCGGCGAGCAGAAGCGCAAAATCCAAAACGCGCACACTGCCCGTAAGGACGCGCGCCGAAATCGGCTTTCCGTCGCGCCTGCCAATCCTACTTTCGGCAAAACGGGCCATCCGTCGGTTGTCCCTAACGCGGAGATAAAAGAGCCGCGCGAGGCCCGGCAAGCCGAGGCCCGAGTGACTAGCCCCAGAGCGCGCGGCCGGTTCTCATGTAACAGAAAGAGGGGTACCAACGGAAGGCCATCCGGCTGGAGCTTCCAGATCGCACAGGCCGGATTGGACAAATCCCGCACCGCCGCGTCGAAACCTATAGCGGTTCCATAACGCCGCCACACGCCGCCCCCTTCCGCCCTTGTAACGGGCCGCCGGCTGCGGAACTAAGCTTTATCTTCAACGCGGACCGCAGCGGGGCTGTGGCCATGCAAGTCGCGGACAAGCCAGACGTAGCGCCACCGCCATTTCGGGTCGGCCCAGCACAGGCAGCGGACGCATAGGCTCCCATCCAAATGGCGGTAAATGGTTCCCCAGAAGAAGACGTATTTATCTGTCCAATCCTCGGGGATGAGATGCGGGTCGGCAAGCAAATAGTCGAGCACATTGGCGTTGAGGACAGGCTTGCCCGCGAGTTCCTCACGAAGCTTGTTGCCCTCAATGCAGTTGCCACTCTTCTGTTGGTCCGAGAGATAAAGCGAAACCTTGGATGCGTCCCAATTGAACGGACCGCCCTTTTGGTGTTCCTCCACCTTCCAACCATCTGGGACAAACGGGTTGGCGTCGAGATCAATGATGTGTTCGATGGCGAAGATGCGGGCGTGTCCGGTGAGAACTTTGCGAAACTCGAGGAGAATATCGCTCTCGCATATCCGCTTGATTTCGTCGGTACTGAATCCGCACCGCTGAAATGCCCGCACCAAATCGTCGGCGAGATCACTATCGAGCCTCAAATCGCTCATGGCTGTTCCTCCCTGGTGAAAACCGTTTCAGTTTGGCTCCCGGGCTTCTCTAGCGGGCTCTTTTGATTGACCGGCCGGCGGCGCTATGACAGCCTCTTCAAAGGCGCCATAAGATATTGATTATTATAGATGAATCGTGGCTGTTGCGCTAGAGTGATCGAGCCGTTGCAATGAAGTTAAGAGGGGAGCTCGTGCGGCAACGTACACATGCTCGCGTGCCGCCCTTGTAACGCGCCATTGGCTGGGGTATAGGGCTTGCCACTCCGGTCATCATTGACGAAGGGCGCGGCTTCGCGGCAAGGATTGCGAAGAGGGCGCATAGTTACAGGGATTTGCCGATGAAAGCCGATATTCACCCCCAATACCACTACATCAAAGTGGTGATGACCGACGGAACCGAGTTCCTGACCCGTTCCACCTATGGCGCCGAGGGGGAAACTTTAAACCTCGACATCGATCCGACCACCCATCCGGCCTGGACCGGCGGCTCGCAGCAATTGCTCGATCGCGGCGGCCGCCTGTCGCGCTTCAATTCGCGGTTCGGCAATCTCGGCTTCGGCAAGAAATAAGCCTGCCCGAGTGGCACCTCGGAAGCGTGCCGCATGACTAAACCCGATTTCCGGGTCGAGCGAGACCTGCGCGGGCGCGGAATTTGGCCGGTGGCGGGGATCGACGAAGCTGGACGCGGCCCCCTTGCCGGGCCGGTTGCCGCCGCCGCCGTCATCCTTGATCCGGGAAAGCTGCCGCGCGGGCTGAACGATTCAAAAAAGCTTTCGTCCAGCGAACGCGACCGCCTTTATGACGAGATCCTGATGCATGCGCAGGCGGTCGCGGTTGCCTTTGCGAGCGCGGCGGAAATCGATCAAATCAATATAAGGCAGGCGACCTTTCTGGCCATGCGCCGGGCCCTCATCGCGCTATCCGCCGCGCCTTGCCATGTGCTGATCGACGGCAAGGATGTGCCGCCGGATCTCGGCGTCCCCGCCGAGGCGGTCATTAAGGGCGACGCCGCCATCGCCTCGATCGCCGCCGCCTCCATCATCGCCAAGGTGACCCGCGACCGCTTGATGCGCCGCCTCTGCGCGCTTTATCCCGCTTATCGTTTCAGCCAGCATTTCGGCTATGGCACGAAAGCCCATCTCGCGGCGATCGCCGAACATGGGCCTTGTCCCTTTCACCGCTTGAGTTTCCGGCCTTTCAGGGCTGCCTAACCCTGATCCTTGCGGACTTTCGCGCCGGGCCGCGTGCGAAAAGGGGACACTCTGGAGTTTGCCGGTGCAACGCAGTCTTTACCCAAGCTGACGCAAGGTATGTTCAGGGCTCCCAAGCGTCATGCAAATGAACGCGGGCCCGTGGCAGTTGCGTAGCGGTTTTTGTTCATGCGTAGCCAACGTGCCGGAGCGCCCGGCCCGGACTCCCAGATTAAGGTTCTGCGTACTGGGAGTTCGCCGGCGCGTTCCGCCACGCGCGGCGCGCTTCCCCTCGACACCATCCTCACCGGCGATTGCTTGGCCGAGATGGCGAGGCTGCCGCCGGAGTGCGCCGATCTCGTCTTCGCCGATCCGCCCTACAATCTGCAACTCGAAAACGCACTCTCGCGGCCCGACCAAAGCCTCGTCGATGCGGTCGACGACGATTGGGACAAATTCGCGAGCTTTTCCGAGTACGACAGCTTCACCCGCTCCTGGCTCGCCGGCGTCCGCCGCCTCATGAAGAAGGACGCGACGATTTTCGTGATCGGCTCCTATCACAATATCTTTCGCGTGGGCTCCATCCTGCAGGATCTGGGCTTTTGGATTCTAAACGACATTGTGTGGCGCAAGGCCAATCCAATGCCAAATTTTCGCGGCCGCCGCTTCACCAATGCGCATGAAACACTCATTTGGGCGGCGAAAAGCGCCACGGCCAAACACTATACGTTCAACTATGAATTGCTGAAGGCCGGAAACGAGGATTGCCAAGTCCGCTCCGATTGGTTTCTGCCGCTCTGCACGGG